>JBHALY010000214.1:0-5916 GCA_041827905.1 Neisseria dentiae | reverse complement strand
TAGATGATTACATACATTACTACAATCATGAACGGATTAGTTTAAACTTAAAAAAGCTGAGTCCTGTCGGCTACAGAACCCAGCTTGAAAAGGCTGTTTGAGAAAGACTCTTAACTTGTCCAAGTATTGGGGGACAGTTCAATGTTTCAGACGGCCTGTTGCATTAACGGCGTTTTAGTTTTAACCGACGGAGACCTTTGCAAAACCCCCATCTGCGGCGCATTTCTGCGTTGTGTGCTGCTCACTCGCTTGCCTATCTACTTGATATGTCTGCGCTCGCTGCGCTGCTACGCCTTGAACTGCATCCGCATCTGAGGGTTTTGCAAAGGTCTCCGATGGCCTTAAGGCGCGGAAGCAGCAGTTTCGGCCTCGGGCAGCATATCTTCTTCGGTAAACTCCGGCTCGGGCGCGGTTTCGAATATTTTGCCGTTAAGTTTCAGACGGCTGTTGTCCAGCTCGACCAGCGTTTTGATGTTGCCGTTGTCAACGGTGAGATATTGCTCGCGCGCCATCGAGTTGACAGTGCTTTCCACCATCAGGCGCAGGGTTTCGTTGATGTCGTCGAGGCTGGCGCGGCCTTCGGCAAGGTCTTCAGGGTTAACGCTGAAGATATTGTCGGCTTGGTTGACGGCCAGTTGCTCAAGCAGTTTCTGCGGCACCTGCATATCGAAACGGGCATGGGTTTTTTTGAGCATGGCGCTAAAGTCGTTCATCTCGGCCTGGGTGAGGCCGTTGAAACTCAGGCGGCCTTTCACATCGACCAAACCTTGCGGCATTTTGAAAGTGAAGGTTTTGACGTTCAGCACGGGATTCTGGGTGAACAGGCCGGCGGCTTCGTTGCGGGCGGTTTTCAACAGCTCGCTTTGAATCTGCTCTTCGGTCATTTCTTTCGACGAGAGTTCAGCCATCTTGTTTTTAACGGCCAAAAGGCTCTTGGCGTGCAGATGCTCGGCGGCCACGTTGATGTCGAGCGGACCGTAGCGCTCGTCGCCGTAGGCGAGGGTTTCGAAGCGGAAGCGGCCTTCGCTGTTTACCCATTCGCCGTTTTCACCGGTTTTGGTGTCGAAGCTGAGCTTTTCAACGGCGATTTTGGAAGGGGCGACGGTGCCGGTGGGGTTGATAAACGCGCCGATCTGCAAATCGGTAACCAAATTCACCAGCTCGTTGATTTTGATGTTGTAGTCGAAACCTTCTTTCCACTGCATGGAAAATTTATCAAGTTTAAAGCTGCTGCTGCCCAGTGCCAATTGGTTGCCGCCGTCGGTGGTTTCGGTGCGGATATGCAGGTTTTCCAGCGCAACGCTGCCTTTGTCGGCCAGCTTGGCTTGCAGCGAAGGAGCGGTGTAATCGTGGGTGTAGGCAGTGAATTCGGGTTGGTAAACAGTGGTGCCGCTCAAGCCTTTCCAGTTGAGTTTGATGCCCGAAAGCTCTTCGTAATCGAACGCGGGCACACTTAAGGCCAGCTCGCCGCTGCCGCTGAGGTTAACGGTATTGGTAAGGCTTACGGGCGCTTGCGTGCCGAAGAAGCGGGCCAACACTTTAGCCACTTCGGGGTGGTATTTGAATTCGGTTTCCACACGGGCGCGCACGGGCGTAAAACCACCGGCAAACGGGCCGTGCTTAACATGGTTGACAACCGTAATCGGTTCTTTCAAAACGGTTTTGAGGTTGTCGGGCAGGTATTTTCCGGTGTTGTGGAGCAGGGTGGGTTTCAGCCGCACGACGGTGGTTTCGGTGGCGCCGAACCAGCCGCGTTGGTATTGGTGCGACTCAACGGTGAGAAAGCCGGATTGCGACAGCAGCTTCTGTTGGGCGGTCAGACTTTCTTCGGCCTTGATGCCGAGATAATAAGGCAGCGCGCCGAACACAAGCGCCAAAACGGCGGCAAGGGCGAGCGACAGGGAAATCAGTAGCTTTTTCATTGCATCACACAATAAACGGAAAGCGCGAAGCATAGCATTTTTTGCGGTGCTTGTCTTTGATTGAACGGGGCGTTCAGACGGCCTGAGGCTTTTGCCGCGCTTGATGGCGGCGGGCGGAAAATGGTATCGTGCGTGAATTTCAACGAGAGGGGCAAATGATGAAAAAATTGGCCGGCGTATTGGCCGGAGCGTGGCTGGGTTTGCAGTTGGGCGTGGGTTATCTGGTTGCGCCCGTGTTGTTTC
Source organism: Neisseria dentiae (assembly GCA_041827905.1). Classification (GTDB taxonomy): domain Bacteria; phylum Pseudomonadota; class Gammaproteobacteria; order Burkholderiales; family Neisseriaceae; genus Neisseria; species Neisseria dentiae_B. The sequence goes on along the minus strand of JBHALY010000214.1, from coordinate 3,751 downwards.
AAAATTTGGAACGGATGCAGGCGGGCGCGTTGGCAGGTGTGTTGTTCACCGTAACGGCCTATATCGGCATGTTTGTTTGGCTGCTGGTTTATTTTACGGGCAGGTCGGAGCAAAAACGGGCTTATGCGCGGGCGCACACAGGCAAATGGATTTTGCTGCTGCTGGCTTTGCTGGCGGTTAACCAGTTTTTGATTACGCCTGTAATTGAAGCACATAAAACGGGTACGGCTAACTGGCTGCTAACGCTCTTGGGCGGCTCGTTCGGCAGATGGCACGGTACTTCTACCATTATTTATATGGTGTGCAGCGTATTGGGGCTGGGATTGGTGTTCCGTTTGGTTAAAATGGAGTGGCGGTAACCGGTTATAAAGCAGGCCGTCTGAAAAAGTTGTTACTTTAAATAACTTTTTCAGACGGCCTGTTTGATTGTTGGTTGCCTTGTTTTAGTTTTCGGTGTTTTCACGCCACAAAACCAACAGTTTGCCGATATGCTGCACCAATTGCGCGTCCACCGCTTCGCACAAGGCTTCGCAAATGGCGATGCGTTCGGCGCGGTCGTCGCCCAACACGCGCACCTTGATCAGCTCGTGCGCCGTCAGCGCCGCATCGGTTTCCTTGATAACGGATTCGGTCAGGCCGTGTTGGCCTACCATCACAACGGGGTTTAAATGATGGGCGCGGGCTTTGAGTTCTAAAATTTCTCGGGTGGTGAGTTTGTCGGCCATATTCTCTGCTTAAATATCAAAATCGGTTAAATGCGTTATTCTACGCGAAGCGGCGCCTTTAAGGGAGAAAATAACGTACAATAGCAGCTTTATTGTTGTGTGGTTAAGGTATGTCGGTGCGTTCAAAATCTTCCAAAGCATGGCTCAATGAACACGTTAACGACCATTATGTGCATCTGGCGCAAAAAGACGGCTACCGCGCGCGCGCGGCCTACAAGCTTTTGGAAATCAACGAAAAAGACAAACTTATCCGCCCCGGCACCGTGTTGGCCGATTTGGGCAGCGCGCCCGGCAGCTGGTCGCAGGTGGCGGCGCAACTGGCCGGCAGCAGCGGGCAGGTGTTTGCCTTGGATATTCTGCCGATGGATGCGGTGGAAGGCGTATCGTTTATTCAGGGCGATTTCCGCGAAGAGACTGTATTGGCCGAATTCGAGCGGCTGCTGGGCGGACGTCCGTTAGACCTTGTAATTTGCGATATGGCACCCAATATGTCGGGCAATGCCGTAACGGATCAGGCACGCAGCTTTTATTTGTGCGAACTGGCTTTGGATTTTGCCGCCAACCATTTGAAAATAGGCGGTAATTTTCTGGTTAAAGTATTTCAGGGTGCGGGGTATCAAGAATATGCCGCCGCTATGCGCGAAGTGTTCGCTTCGGTGCAGACCAGAAAGCCGAATGCCTCCCGCAATCGTTCCAGTGAGATTTATTTATTGGGCAAAAATAAACGCTGACAATGCGTATAGCCTGATTTACAATCCGTTCTTATTTTTGACCCTTATATGGAGCCTGTTTCAGTGGGGAATATGTTAAAAAATGTGTTGGTTTGGCTGGTGTTGATCGTTGCCATGCTGATGGCGTTCAACGCAATCAGCGACAGCAAAGAAAACAAACAGCAGATCGAATATTCGCAGTTTATCGAACAAGTGAACAAAGGCGAAATCGCCAATGTGAACATTGAAGGCTCGGTGGTCAGCGGCTACCTGATTAAAGGCACTCGCACCGACAAAACCGAATTTTTCACCAATGCGCCGTTAGACGAAAAACTGGTTCCGACGCTGTTGGATAAAAAAGTGCGCGTGAAAGTTACGCCCGAAGAAAAACCGAGCATGCTCACCAGCCTGCTGTTCAGCCTGCTGCCGGTGATGCTTCTGATCGGGGCCTGGTTTTATTTCATGCGTATGCAGTCGGGCGGCGGCGGTAAAGGCGGTGCATTTTCGTTCGGTAAAAGCCGTGCCAAACTCTTGGATAAAGACACCAACAAAGTAACCTTCGCCGATGTGGCGGGTTGCGACGAAGCCAAAGAAGAAGTGCAGGAAATCGTTGATTATCTGAAAGCACCCAACCGCTATCAGAGCTTAGGCGGACGCGTGCCGCGCGGCATCCTGTTGGCGGGCAGCCCCGGCACGGGTAAAACCCTGCTGGCCAAAGCCATCGCAGGTGAAGCGCAAGTGCCGTTTTTCAGCATTTCCGGTTCCGACTTCGTTGAAATGTTTGTCGGCGTGGGTGCCAGCCGCGTGCGCGATATGTTCGAGCAGGCCAAGAAAAACGCCCCCTGCATTATCTTTATCGACGAAATCGACGCCGTAGGCCGCCAGCGCGGTGCGGGTTTGGGCGGCGGTAACGACGAACGGGAACAAACCCTCAACCAATTGCTGGTTGAAATGGACGGTTTCGAAAGCAACCAAACCGTTATCGTGATTGCCGCCACCAACCGCCCCGACGTGCTTGACCCCGCCTTGCAGCGCCCCGGCCGTTTCGACCGTCAAGTAGTGGTGCCGCTGCCCGATATCCGTGGCCGCGAGCAGATTCTGAAAGTACACGCCAAAAAAGTGCCACTCGACGAATCGGTGGATTTGGTTTCGCTGGCACGCGGTACGCCCGGTTTTTCGGGGGCGGACTTGGCCAACTTGGTAAACGAAGCCGCCCTGTTTGCAGGCCGACGCAACAAAGTGAAAGTGGATCAAAGCGACTTTGAAGACGCCAAAGACAAAATCTATATGGGTCCCGAGCGCCGCTCGATGGTGATGCACGAAGACGAAAAACGCGCCACCGCCTACCACGAAGCCGGCCATGCGATTGTGGCGGAAAGCTTGGAATACACGGATCCCGTCCACAAAGTAACCATCATGCCGCGCGGCCGCGCGTTGGGTTTGACTTGGCAGCTTCCCGAGCGCGACCGTATCAGCATGTATAAAGACCAAATGCTGAGCCAGATTTCGATTCTGTACGGCGGTCGTATTGCCGAAGATTTGTTTGTCGGCCGCATTTCCACCGGTGCCTCCAACGATTTCGAACGTGCCACCCAAATCGCCCGCGAAATGGTTACCCGTTTCGGCATGAGCGACAAAATGGGGCAGATGGTTTATGCCGAAAATGAAGGCGAAGTGTTCCTCGGCCGCAGCGTAACCCGCTCGCAGCATATTTCCGAAAAAACCCAGCAGGAAGTGGATGCGGAAATCCGCCGCATTCTCGACGAACAATATGCCGTGGCCTATAAAATCTTGGATGAAAACCGCGATAAGATGGAAACCATGTGCAAAGCGCTGATGGAATGGGAAACCATCGACCGCGACCAAGTGTTGGAAATCATGGAGGGCAAACAACCCAGCCCGCCGAAAGATTACAGCCACAATATCCGTAAAGAAGGCGATGTTACGGCTCAACCGCAGACCGGATATGCCGATACGGCAGAAGCCCAAAATAACGGTGCTTCTTCTGAAGGCGATGCAAACAGCCAAGTCGTTGCAGTAGAAACCGGTGCATCGGAAGAAGCACGTAATCCTGTGGATAAAGTATAGAATCTAGCTGATTGAAAGCGGCCGTTAAGGCCGCTTTTTTTGTGTACTTTAATATCGAAATCAAAGGTCTCAGGTTTCAAGTATCGGTTTTTTCGGCTTAATGGACATTTGGGTTGGTATTTCGAGAACTTAGCTTCTAATGGACATTTGGGTTGGTTTTCCAACCCTTTTTATCATTCAAATGCCAAAGAAATTATCTATAAACAATCGTTTAGTTTCTTCATTCAT
>JBHALY010000213.1:0-16630 GCA_041827905.1 Neisseria dentiae | reverse complement strand
GTGAGACGTTGAAGTGTTCTGCGGTGCGCTGTTGGCTGTGCACTTGGTGATAATGGAGTACGGCTCGGTATTTGAAGTCTAGTGTATATTTGGACATAAGAAAACTGCACCTTTTAAAGTTGGAGGGGGTGTCCAACTTTTGGGGTGCAGTTCAATATTTTCAGACGGCCTTAAGGTATTTTTGCAAAGGTTTCAACCGGAATAAATTTTGAAAGGTTGCGGCATAAGGTTTTAAACCTGCTTGGGAGAGGTTGTTTGGGATTTTTTCTTTTGCGATTATTTTGTCATTTATTGTAAATGGGTAGCATAGTATGCTATTAATTTGCTAATTTTTATATATATTTTTTAATTTTTAAGCATATTTCGAATGTTCGGCAAGGGTTTGCGCATATAATCGGTTAAAACGGAATATCGGATTTACATTTGTTTGGAAGGCTGGTACGGCAACCCGAAAAGGAGGGGCTATGGCTGCTGAAGCAAGTGAAACGGTGTGTACCAAAGTTACCGGACACAGCGTTTTGGTGAGTTGGGTATCGTCTGTTTGCCAGACTGCGCGGGGTTACGGTGTCGATCCCGTTCCTTTGCTGATTGCCTCGGGATTGGATGCCAGGCTGCTGCATATACCGGATGCGCGTTATCCCGTAGCAGGCGTGCGCCGCCTGTGGGACGGGTTGATTCAGGCCACCGGAGACCCTTTGTTCGGTTTGACCGTGGGCAAAGAAATCCAAGCGCCGGCATTGCAAGGCCTCGGGCTGGCCATGATTTCATGCGGTTCGCTGTCTGATCTGATGATGATTATGGTGCGCTATTGCAAGATTATTTCCACCACGATGAACATCAGTTTCGACCACCCGCCCGATCTGAAAGGAACCAAGCTGGTGTTGCGTTCCGACGGAGGCGCAGAGCCGATGAACTCGGCACGCTTGGCGGTGTTGGCGTTTATTTACCGGCAGGCGTGCAGTTTGTCGCAGCATTTGGTACGGCCGTTGTCGGTTACTTTGTCTTTGGGAGTAAACAGTGATGCAGCCCGGCTCGACGATTATTTCCGCGTTCCCGTGAATTTGGGGTGTGAGAAAGATTCGATTTCATTTGCCTATGAAGACACCATCGAGCCTTATGCCGGCGCCAACCGCCAGCTGATGGATATCAATGCGGCGGTAGTGGGCCGTTATCTCAACCGCCTGAACAATATGGATATTGCCGACAGAGTGAATATGCTGATCAGGGAAGAGCTGCAAACCGGCGAGCCGAGGTTGTGCACGGTGGCAGACTTGCTCCATTTGTCGCCCCGCACGCTGCAACGGCGGCTGCGGGAAGAAGGCCATTCGTTTAACGGTTTGCTGGACAAGGCCCGCTATGAAATGGCTCACGATCTGTTGATGCACAGTGATTTGAGCATTACCGAAATCGGCTTCAGATTGGGCTTTTCCGATTTGAGCAATTTTATCCGTGCCTGCCACCGCTGGTTTGGCTGTTCGCCTGTAAAACATAGGGAAAACAGCCTGTTAATCAGCGTATAAAGCTCACTGAAGCTGCAAACGGCAAGAGCGGGATTGTTTTTTCGGAAACAATCCCGCTCTTGCCGTTTTGATATTGAAAGGCATACGGGGTGGCGCGGATTAACAGGTTGTTGTCGCAAGCTGACAGGGTGTAAGCCGCCCCGCTTTTATATAGTACAGGTAAGCGCATTTTAGCTGCAACGGTGGCTTTATCCATGCCGTTCGTGTTTTATTTGTGTATCGCTTTTGAAAAGGAATTGGTATGCCAGCCTACATCAAGAAGCTGAAATCGATAAAGCCGGATAACCCCAGGTTGTGTAACGATGATTTGCTGCCGGCCAGGCAAAATTGGAACTGGTATAACATTTTTGCGTTTTGGATGTCGGATGTGCACAGCGTGGGCGGTTATATTTTCGCCGGCACGCTGTTCGCGCTGGGTTTGACGTCATGGCAGATTTTAATCACGCTCGTTGCCGGTATTTCTATCGTGATGGTGCTTGCCAACTTGCTGGCCAAACCGAGCCAGTCGGCAGGTGTGCCTTACCCCGTGATTGCGCGGATGTCGTTCGGCGTTTACGGTGCCAATATTCCGGCACTGTTGCGCGGCATTATCGCTATTGTTTGGTACGGCATACAGACTTACCTGGCATCGGTTGCCTTAACTATTATTCTGCTTAAGTTTTTCCCGCATTTGGCGGCGTGGCAGGAACCTTTGTTTTTAAATCTTTCCTATTTGGGATGGTTCAGTTTTTTCATTATGTGGACGGCGCAAACGGCTTTGTTTTTAATGAAAATGGAAGCCATCCGGGTGTTTTTGGATTATTCCGGCCCTGCTGTTTACATCGTGATGTTTCTGTTGATGCTGTGGATTGTGTATAAGGCGGGTTGGGAGAACATCAGTTTTTCGCTTTCTTCCGAAAAGCTCGACTTTTGGCGCACTATCGGCGCGATGCTGGTTGGTATGTCGCTGATTGTGAATTATTTTGCCGGGCCGACCTTGAATTTCGGCGACTTTTCGCGCTACTGCCGCAGTATGAAAGATGTGAGAATCGGTAATATATGGGGGTTGCCGGTTAACTTTACTGCTTTTGCACTCACGGTAATCATCACCATAACGGGAACGCCTGTTATTTTCGGCCAAATGATTATCGACCCGCTGGGCATCGTGGCCAAAATGGATAATATCGGCATTGTGCTGTTGCTGGCGTTCACTTTTGTTACCGCAACGGTGGGCACCAATATTGTGGCGAATTTCGTTTCGGCCGCCAATGATATTTCCAACCTTTATCCCGGTCGCATCAGCTGGCGTATCGGGGGAATGATTGCCGCCGTTTTGTCTGTGATAATCACACCGTGGAATCTCTACAACTCGCCCGAAGTTATCCACTACACCATCGACCTTTTGGCCGGCACGCTCGGGCCGATGTACGGCATCATTTTGGTGGATTATTACCTGCTGAGGAAACGGGTGATCCAAGTTGATGATTTATTCGACGATTCGCCCAAAGGCATTTATTGGTATCAAAACGGCTATAACCGTGCAGCGGTTAAATCCATGATTCCTGCGTCATGTCTCAGCATAGGCATCGTGCTGCTTGCCGATTTCGGGCAAGGCAACCCGATAATGCGTGCCATAGGCAGCTTGGCGCCTTTTTCGCTGGTGATCAGTGCCATAGTAGGCGGGGTTCTTTATTATCACCTCAGTATAAGAAACATATCTGAATAAAATATATAAACGGGGCCGTCTGAAAAATATTTTTCAGACGGCCCCGTTTATATCGGCAGCGGTTTACTGGCGTTGGGCATCTACCGCAGTCAGCGCAATCATGTTGACGATACGGCGCACGGTGGAAATCGGCGTAACGATATTCACCGGTTTGTTCATGCCCATCAGAATCGGGCCGACGGTGATGCCGTTGGTGGCGTTAACGCGCAGCAGGTTGTAGCTGATGTTGGCCGCTTCCACGTTGGGCATCACCAACAGGTTGGCCGAGCCGGTGAGCGTGGTTTCGGGGAAGATGCTCTTGCGCATTTCTTCGTCCATCGCCACGTCGGCCTGCATTTCGCCGTCGATTTCCAGTTCGGGGTCGGCCTGGCGGATAAGCTCGAGTGCGCGCTGCATTTTAACGGCGTCTTTATCGCGGCGGGAACCGTAGTTGGAGTTGGAAACCAGCGCGGCTTTGGGCTTGATGCCGAAGCGTTTCATTTCGTTGGCGCACATCAGCGTGCCTTTGGCCAGCTGCTCTGCGTCGGGGTCTTCGTTGATGTAGGTGTCGGCGATGAAGAAGTTGCCTTTGTTTGAAATCAGCGCGTTCATGGCAAAGGCGTGTTTTTCGGGGTTGTTGTAGCCGATAACTTCTTCAAAAATGCCGAAGTGGTCGTAGAAGCGGCCCATGGTGCCGCACAGCATACCGTCGGCATGGCCCAGGCGCACCATCAGCGCGCCGATGAGGGTGCTGTTGGCGCGCACGCGGCGGCGTGCCATTTCTTCGGTAACGCCTTGGCGTTTGCGCAGTTGGTAGTATTCTTTCCAGCTTTCTTCGAAATGCGGGTTGTCGATGATGTCGATAAGCTCGAAATCTTTACCCGGCTGAATCGTTAAACCTTGCGTCTGAATGCGCTCTTCTATGGTTTGGCGGTGGCCGACCAGAATGGGAAACGCCAGTTTTTGCGACACAACCTGCTGGGCGGCGTGCAAAATGCGCTCGTCTTCGCCTTCGGTGAGCACAATGCGCTTGATCTGTTTGCGTGCCTGGTTAAACACGGGGCGCATAAACAGGCTGGTTTTATACACGAACTGGGTGAGTTTTTCGATATAGGCTTCCATATCGGTAATCGGGCGGGTGGCTACGCCCGAATCCATGGCTGCCTGCGCCACGGCGGGGGCGATTTTGGCAATCAGGCGCGGATCGAAGGGTTTGGGAATCAGGTATTCGGGGCCGAAAGTCAGGTCGGCGTCGCCGTAGGCGCCGGCCACCTCGGCGCTGGATTCGGCCATGGCCAAATCGGCAATCGCGCGCACGCAGGCGAGCTTCATTTCTTCGTTGATGGTGGTGGCGCCCACGTCAAGCGCGCCGCGGAAGATGAAGGGGAAGCACAATACGTTGTTGACTTGGTTGGGGAAGTCGGAACGGCCGGTGCCGATAATGACATCGGGGCGGGCTTCCTTGGCTTCGGGCGGCCAGATTTCGGGGGTGGGGTTGGCCAGGGCGAACACGATGGGCTGTTCGTTCATGGTTTTGAGCATATCGGTGCTCAAAACGTTGGGGCCGGAGAGGCCGAGGAAGATGTCTTTGCCGGGAACGGCATCGCCGAGCACGCGCTGACCGTTGTCTTTAACGGCATAGCGCAGTTTGCTTTCGTCCATGCGTTCGCGGTCTTCGCGGGTGGCGAAAATCACGCCTTTTGAGTCGCACACGGTGATGTTTTCGCGTTTCATGCCGAGTGCCACCAGCAAGTCGAGGCAGGCAATCGCGGCGGCGCCGGCGCCGGAGCACACTAGGGAAACTTCTTCGATTTTTTTGCCGGTAACGCGCAGGGCGTTCAACACGGCGGCGGCGGTGATGATGGCGGTGCCGTGCTGGTCGTCGTGGAACACGGGGATATTGCAGCGTTCGCGCAGTTTTTTCTCGATATAGAAGCACTCGGGGGCTTTGATGTCTTCGAGGTTGATGCCGCCGAAAGTAGGCTCGAGCGAAGCGATGATTTCAACCAGTTTGTCGGGGTCGGTTTCGTTGACTTCGATGTCGAACACGTCGATGCCGGCGAATTTTTTAAACAATACGCCTTTGCCTTCCATTACGGGTTTGCCCGCCAGCGCGCCGATGTTGCCCAAGCCCAAAACAGCAGTGCCGTTGGAGATAACGGCCACGAGGTTGCCGCGGGCGGTGTATTTGTAGGATGCGAGCGGGTCGTTATAGATTTCCATACAGGGTGCGGCTACGCCCGGGGAGTAGGCCAGCGACAGGTCGTATTGGGTGGCCAGCGGTTTGGTGGGGGCGACTTGGATTTTACCGGGTGTGGGAAATTCGTGGAAATGAAGGGCGGCTTCTTTGATTAGTTCATCCATAATGTATCCTGACTGGGCTTGATAGGCCGTCTGAAAAAGGTTTTGCGGCTTTCAGACGGCCTGTTGTTCGAAAACGCAATGTTATCATGTTGCCGCGTGTAGCGCACCGTTTGTGTGGTTTGCGGCTTTGCCCGGTTTTCAACGGCAGCGGGAGCGGATAAAGATAAAGGCCGTCTGAAAGTTCAGACGGCCTGAGACCTTTGCAAAAATACGTTTTAACCCTGAATTTATTTAACCCGGGCTTGATACGGGTATCTGTTATTTCTTTTGAAACAAAAGATGCTCGGGTCAAGCCCGAGCATGACGCAGAGGTTTTTAAGATGCTGAAAAGAATTTTGCAAAGGTCCCAGCCTTTGTAAAGCGGTTAACCTTTCAATGCTTCGTTAACGGCGCGGTAGGCTTGGTCGACAGCGCCGTGCACATAGGGCATCCATGCGGCGTCGGAGCCGGCGATGAAGATGTTGCCCACGCGTTTCTGCATGGTTTCGGTGGCCTTCTCGGCGCTGCTGTCCGAATCGTACAGGCCGACCTGTTCGTAGCTGTAACCGTGCGCCCAGCGGTTGAGGGTAACGGCAACCAGCACGTCGTCGAGCTTTTCGCCTGCCACCGCGTAAATGCTGCGCAATTGGTCGAGCATTTCTTTTTCAAGTGCTTCGTAGTTTTGGGCAGCCAGATGGCGGCGGCCGGCTTTATACATTTCACGGGCGGTTTTGCCTGTGAAATCGGTTGCGATTTTCACCATGTGGATAATCATGGGTTCGTCGGCGGTTTGCGGGAATTGGTAGCCGCCCATGCTGACCGGATAGTCGAGCTTGATCAAACAGTAGGGCGCATCGGGAGCATAGAGCGAGTGCACGCCGAGTTTTTGGAATGCCTGCGAGTTTTTTACGGCTACTTTGCCGTAAATCATCGGCACTTTCACGTTGGTTTTGGCGGCGGTTTTCTGTGCTTCGGGCATTTGCGGAATCACGCGGGCGGCCAGTGCGCTGTGTCCGGCGAAAATAGCCTGTTTGGCCTGAACCTGTTTGAGGCCTTCGCCGCCGTGGGGCATATAGGCCACGGCCACGCCGTCGTTGTTGTTTTCCAGCCGCAGGGCGGTGCTGTTCAGGCGCAGGCGCACTTTGTTTTCGGGCGCATCGAGCTTGCTGTAGTCGAATTTGGCCAAAACGATGTCTTCCATGGTGTTGCCGGCGGCAACGGCGGGAATCATTTTGCGCACGAGCATACGGGCAATCGAGGCGTTGCCGTCGGGAAAGTGGTAGATATACGGCTCTTCTTCGTGGCTGTCTTCTTCCAAGCCCAGATTCTGCACGCCGGGGTAGCCGTCGTCTAAGGCTTCCTGCACGGAAATGGCGTTAATCGCATGGCCCCAGTATTCGGAGCTGAGGTTTTTCAGGTATTTGAGCGCGCCTTCGGGCAGTTTGGCGTAGTTTTTCAGAAAGTCGTAATAGCTGGTTTCTTCGGCGGCTTCGGTGCGCTGGCGTTTGTTTTTGCCTTTGAAGTAATCGGCCGGGTCGGTGTAGAGCAGGGTGAGTGCTTGTTTGTCGGCATCGGTGAGCGGAAATTTTGCGATGATTTCCGCCGCACTTTCTTCACCGGCTTCGGGCAGGCCGGCCACAACGGCATCTTTGCCGAAGGCGTCTTTGCCGAAAAATACGCCTTCTTTCAGCTGGCGGGTTTTTTCGTATAAATCTTGGTGGAAATAGGTTTCGAATTTGGTGTAGTCGATGCCTAAGTCTTTCAGCAGGGCGAGCGACTCTTCGGAATATTCGGATTTGGGCGAATCGATGGATTCGCTGCCTGCGTATGAAATCAGCAGGCGGCCGTCGACGGTGAACTCGTTGCGCTGGGCATGGCCGCCGAAATCGTCGTGGTTGTCGATTAACAGGATTTTGGCTTCGGGGCACTGTTTTTGGTAAAGATAGGCTGCGGTCAGCCCGCTGAGGCCGGCGCCGACCACAACCAAATCGTATTGTTCGTCGGCTTTGCCGGGCAGGGTGTAGGTTTTCCCTTGCAGCGCCACGCTGTGGGCGGCGGTTTGCACGCCTTCGGAATCGCCGCGCAGGCCGAGTAGGGCGGGCGGATAGTAGGCGGCATTGACGGCACGGCTTGCGGTGGATGCGGATTCGGGAGAAAAAATGCGGTAGATTTTTTCGCAGCCGCCGAGCATCAGCGTGGAGGTAACGGCAGCGGAGCCGCCGAGAAAGGCGCGGCGGGAAATTTTGCGTTTCATAAAAAGTCCTGGTTGGTATGGCTGGTGTTGCAGAAAGAACGGTTAAGGCCGTCTGAAAACGGCTGGCAGTTGTTTACTTTTCAGACGGCCCAAGCGGCATGATTTGATTGCCAAGCGGTAGTGATTTTATCAAAGTTAGCCTTGATTGTGAATAATCTGTAAAAATAGCATTATCTTTGTTAAATAGATGGCATAAAAATGTAAATGGAAAATGAACCGAAAGGCCGTCTGAAAAATGTTTCAGACGGCCTTTCGGGGCGGGGGTGAATTTGTTTTGATGCGGGCCGGAGCGGCCGTTGCGGGTTTATTGCGCGGCCGAAGCGGAAAGCAGTTTTTCCATCGGTTTCAGGTTGACGGCATTGCCTTGGCTCACCAGCCATTTGTCTTCCACGCGCCATTTGCCGCCGGCGTCTTCCACGCGCACATACCAGTGGTGGGTGGCGGGAAGGGGTTTGAAAACGGCGTTGTATTCCGCTTTGTCGCCCGAAAGCACGCCGCCTCGGGCCGGTTGCAGTTTCACGGTTTGGTCGTCGGCTTTTTTAGCCGGGTGCATCAGCACCAGGTTGAGCGGTTCCTGCGGGTTGAAGTTGCCGCTCACCAGTACTTTGGCGGCGTTTTTGTCGGGATTGATCAGCACTTGCGCGTGAATATTGCGTTTGAAGGCTTCTTCGTCGCGGTGCAGTTGCAGGTCGATGTGTTTGCCGTCTTTGTAGTAGTCGTCGCTTACCAAGTCGGCCGAATTGCTTTTGGCCAGATAAAAGGTGTAGATGGCGGCGAACACCACAATCACCGGCCCCGCCATCAGGAGCCACGGCCAGGGTTCTTTATACCAAACTTTTGATTTCTGCGGTTGTTGGGGCACTTTGGTTATTCTCCGATAAACGATGCTTTTTCTGTGAGGGTGTGGGTGTCACCATCAGCTTCACGGTAGGTAAATTCAAATTCGATGGGGTGGCTGCCTTTGTCGGCGTATTCGGGTATGGTCGAAACCTGAACGGGCACGGTAATGGTTTCTTTGGGCGGCACTTTGATGCCGTCTGAAGGCAGGCCGGTGAGGGCGATTTCGTCGAAGCCGCTCACTTTGGCGGTTAGCACCTGTTCGTTTTCGCTGTCGTTGATGATGCGCAGGTTGTAGGCGTTTTCAAGCCAGCCTTGGTTGTTTTCGCGCACCATCACTCCGCGGTCTTTGATGATGTCCACGCTCAGGGTTTCGCGGGTGGAAATGCCGGTAATCATGGCAATCACGGCGGCGAACAATACGGTGCCGTAGCCGATAACGCGCGGGCGCAGCAGGCGTTTTTTGATGTCTTTGTCGGCATATTCGTGTGCGAGCACACTTTCGGTGGTGTAGCGTATCAGGCCGCGCGGGTAGTTCATTTTATCCATGATTTCGTCGCAGGCGTCGATGCAGGCGGCGCAGCCTATGCATTGGTATTGCAGGCCGTCGCGGATGTCGATGCCCACGGGGCACACCTGCACGCACATGGTGCAGTTGATGCAGTCGCCGAGGTTGGTTTCTTCTTTGCTGGCGGTTTTCTTGCGGGCGCCGCGCGGTTCGCCGCGCTCGGCATCGTAAGAGATAATCAGCGTGTCTTTATCGAACATCGCGCTTTGGAAGCGGGCGTAGGGGCACATGTGCAGGCACACTTGTTCGCGCATTTGATGGGCAAACAGCCAAGTCATAAAACCGTAGAACGCGGCGGCAAACAGCGCGCCGCCGCTTGCGGTGAGGGTGAACACGGCGGGAACCAGCTCGCGTATCGGTGTGAACCAGCCGGCGAAGGTGATGCCCGTCCAGGCGCACACAGCGAAAATCAGCAGGTATTTGGTGGTTTTAATGCGGATTTTGCGGAAGTTCCACGGCTCTTTGTCGAGCTTCAAGCGTTTGTTGCGGTCGCCCTCAACAAGGTGGTCTATCCACAGCATGATTTCGGTGTAAACCGTTTGCGGGCAGGCATAACCGCACCACAAGCGGCCGGCGATGGTGGTCCACCAAAACAGGCCGAAGGCCGAAATAATCAGCAGCAGGGCCAGATAAATCAAGTCGCCCATGCCCAGCGAAAGGCCGAAAATATAGAAATGGCGCTCGGGTATGTCAAACAAAACGGCTTGGCGGCCGCTCCAGTTGAACCACGGCACCACATAAAACACGAACTGGGTGGCCAGAATCATCAACAGGCGCAAATTGGCAAAACGCCCTTTGGCCATTTTCGGGTGGATGCGTTTCGCACTTTGGTAAAGTTGGATAACTTGTTCTTTAGGTTGGTTTGGGCCTTTGGGTGCGCTCGGCATGGCGGAGTTCCTCAGCTTGGTAATGGCTTGCGTTATTTTCGTTATGGCGCGGCATTATAACAGTTTCCGGTTTTAAGACGGCCTGAAAATAAGAAGAGGCCGTCTGAAAAAACTACCAATAAATGCTTGCCAACTTTCTGAAAATCCTTTAGATTAGTTTGAACTAGAACAAAAAGGATTTTGTATTGTGGAATTAAAACCCAAAGGAAGCACTGCTGTCAATATCGCCCAATCCATCGCGGGGCTTATCCGCGAAGAAGTGTGGCCTGCCGGCTACCGGCTACCCACCGTGCGCAGTCTCGCACAAGAATTGGGGGTGAATCCCAACACCGTATCGGCGGCCTACAAACAATTGCGCGATGCGGGCATTATCGATACCGACGGCAGGCGTGGCAGTTTCGTGCCTGAAAAAACCGAAATCCTGCATACCGAAAGCGCCGTTCCCCAGGGCTTGGTGGATTTGGCCTCGGGCAATGTCGACCGCCGCCTGCTGCCCGAACTGCCCCCCGACCTGCTCAACGGCTACCATTTGGCCGCCGATGTGGGCAGCCACGGCGACAGCCCCGAGCTGATGGCGTTCATACGCAACTGGTTGCGGCAAAACACCGGCATCGAAGCCGATCTCATGCTGCTGTCAGGCAGTTTGGACATCATCGAACGCGCGCTCAGCCAGCGCTGTATGCCCGGCGCCAAAGTGTTGGTGGAAACCCCGTGTTGGCTGCCGCTGCTGCCGCTGCTCGCCAACTTGCGCCTTGAGGCCGTGCCGGCCGAAATGGATGAAGAAGGCGCAAAAATTCCCGAACACACAGATTTCAGCCAGATTTCCGCCGTTATCCTCACCGCCCGCGCCCACAGCCCCACCGGCATCTGTTACAGCCGCGAACGCTGGCAGGCATGGCAGCGTACGCTTGCGCCGCACAAAACACTGGTGATTATCGACGACCATTGGGCGGCGCTCAGCTTGAAACCTTTCCACGGCATGGAAGGGTTTGCCAACGAATGGATATACAGCACCTCAACCAGCAAATTCCTCGGCACCGATATGCGCACCGCCGTTGCGGCAGGTAACGGCAACACTTTGAAAGCCATGAAAAAACGCTTTTCACTGGGGCCGCGCTGGATCAGCAAACTGTTGCAGCACATCACGCTGCAATTGTGGCAGCGGCTGGGCGAGAACGGGTTGGCCGGTATCGCCGAAAGCTACCAAACCCGCCGCCAAAAACTGATTGGCCGTCTGAAACAGCATGGCATCCGTGTGCCCGGCCAACACGGCGAAGGCCAGCATATCTGGCTGCCGGTTCACAACGAAGCGCAGGTGATCCAGTTTCTTGCCGCCAAAGGCTGGGCGGTGCAAAGCGGTGCGACTTTCAATTTATCGAAACAAAGCGCGGTTCGGATTACGATAGGCAACCTGAGCGAGCATGATTGCGAAACGCTGGCGGACGACATTGCCGAAACGCTGTCGGCAAACGGCAAGGCAAGTTATTGAGTGTGAGATGGCAAAGTGTTGCGAAAGGTCTCAGGCCGTCTGAAAATGTTTTTCAGACGGCCTTTCGCTGTTTCTACACAGTTATAGCGAAGTGGAAAACAGGTTATTCATCGTCTTCCGGGTGGTTGTTGATGCGTATCGCCGTGTGGATGGTGCCGGTGAGCGCTGCGGGCAGGGATTTGTCGGCGGAGAGTTTTTGCAGGTAGGCTTCGTCGATATCGCCGGTGGGATAGCGGCCGCTGAAGCATGAGGTGTCGAACGAATCGATGGCGGGGTTGAGTGATTTCACCACTTGTTCCAGCTCGGCCAAATTTTGGAAAACGCAGCCGTCGGCACCGATTTCGCGGGCGATTTCGTCTTTATCGCGGCCGTTGGCTATCAGCTCTTCGCGGGTGGGCATGTCGATGCCGTACACGTTGGGATAACGCACTTCGGGGGCGGCCGAGGCGAAATAGACTTTGCGGGCGCCGGATGCGCGCACCATTTCGACGATTTCACGGCTGGTGGTGCCGCGCACGATGGAATCATCTACCAGTAGCACGCTTTTACCTTTGAACTCGGATTCCATCGGGCTGAGTTTCTGACGCACCGATTTTTTGCGGGTGGCCTGGCCGGGCATGATGAAGGTGCGGCCGATGTAACGGTTTTTAATCAGCCCTTCGCGGTAGGGTTTGCCTAAGTGGTGCGCCAGTTCCATCGCGCTGGGGCGGCTGGTGTCGGGAATCGGCATCACCACGTCGATGTCGCCGAGGGGCAGCTCGCGCTTCACTTTTTCGGCCAGCGTTACGCCCATGGCCAGGCGGGCGCGGTAAACGGAAACGTTGTCGATTACCGAATCAGGGCGGGCGAAGTAAACATATTCGAACAGGCAGGGGCTGAGGCTGGCGTTTTCGGCGCATTGGCGCGAGAAAAACTGCCCGTCTAAAGAAATAAACACGGCTTCGCCGGGGGCGATGTCGCGTGCCAAATCGAATTCGATGGCATTGAAGGCAACCGATTCGGAAGCGACGGCATAGGCGGTGCGGCCGTCTGAACCGGTTTGCGTGCCCAGCACCAGTGGGCGGATGCCGAGCGGGTCGCGGAACGCCACCATGCCGTAGCCGGCTATCATGGCCACCACGCCGTATGCGCCGCGCACGCGTTTGTGCAGTTTGGCGACGGCGTCGAAAATATTGTCGACGCTGAGCTGCGAAGCGCCGGAATCGGTTACTTCGCGGCGCAGCTCGTGGGCGAACACGTTGAGCAGCACTTCCGAATCGGAGCGGGTGTTGATGTGGCGCAAGTGTTTGTGGCACACGTTTTCATACAGCTCTTCGGTGTTGGTGAGGTTGCCGTTGTGCCCCAGCACGATACCGAACGGCGAGCTGACGTAAAACGGCTGCGCTTCGGCGGTGCTGTCGGCATTGCCTGCGGTGGGGTAGCGCACATGGGCGATACCGGCATTGCCCGTTAAGTCGCGCATGTTGCGGGTGCGGAATACGTCGCGCACCATGCCTTTGCCTTTGTGCATATGAAAAATGCTGCCTTCCACGGTAACGATGCCGGCGGCATCCTGACCACGGTGTTGCAGCATTTGCAGGCCGTCGTAAAGGCTTTGGTTTACAGGTTGGTAGGCTACCATGCCCAATACGCCACACATTTTTCTCTCCGAACTTTAAAGGGGTTGATACTGTATTTTATCTGCAACGGCACCGGGCAGATAGGGCACGGCAAATTGTGCCAGCGACTCGAAATAGCCGGCGCTGATCGATTGGCGCCAGCCGTCGGTTTGCGGCAGGTCGGTAAACGAGCAGACGATTACCGCCAGCGTAACCAGCAAAATGCCTTTGAGTGCGCCGAATGCGCCGCCGAGCAGGCGGTTGATGCCGCCCAAACCCGTGGCCTGCGCGGCGCCGGTGAGCAGCGAACGTAAAAAACGCTGCACGAGCCATGCAGCGGCAAACAGAACGATAAACGACAAGGCCACAGCCACGGGACGTGATTCGAACGAGCTGAAGGCGATTTCCGAAAACGGCACGGCGAATGTTTTGGCCGCGATAAACGCCACAATCCAGGTGATTAAAGAGGCCACTTCGGCAATCATGCCGCGCATCATCGAAACGATAACGCACAGGCCGATCAGGCCGAAGGCGAGCAGGTCGAAAGTTGCCATCAGGGTTGTCCGATTACGATGCCGTCGGCACCTTTTTTGCGCAGCCGCTCCAAAGCCTTGCCGGCGGTTTCCCGGTCGGGGTAGTGGCCGGTGCGCACGCGGTATACTTTGCCTTTGCTGGTTTCCACTTCGGTGATGTAGGCGCTCACGCCCGCATCGGCCAGCTTCTGCTGCATTTGTTTGGCTTGGTCGTGGTTGCTGTATGCGCCGGCTTGGATAATGGCTTTTTTGGAGGCGGGCTTGCCTTCTAAAATGGTTTTGGGATCACTTTTTTCAACCGATGCCTGCGCGGATTTGTTGTTTAAGGCGTCTTGTGCGGCTTTGCGGTTGGTTTCCTGCTGTTTTTTCTTGGCGGCTTCGGCAGCAAGTTTTTCAGCTTCGGCTTTGGCGCGGGCTTCTTTTTGCGCTTTCAGACGGCCTGCTTCCTGTTCGGCCAAACGGGCGGCTTTTTGGCGTTCGGCTTCTTTGGCTGCTGCCTGCTCGCGCGCTTTGCGTGCTTGATCTTCCTGTTGGGCCTGCTGTGCCGCTGCTTTTTGCTGCTCTTGTTGTTTCAAACGTTCGGCCGCTGCTTTTTGCTGCGCCTGCCGTTTCAAGCGCTCGGCTTCGGCTTTTTTGGCGGCGGCTTTGCGTTCTGCTTCGGCATCGGGTTCGACGCGGTTGTTAATCACCACCACGGGCGGCGGGGCGGCTTCTTCGGGTTTGGGCTGCGGTTTGGGTTGGGGTTTGGGCGCTTCGGCCTGCGCGGGTTTGGTGGCGGGTTTGGTTTCTGCCGCTTTTTTCTCGGCCGCTGCTTTTGCGGCTGCGGCCGCTGCGGCGGTTTGGGCGGCGGATTCGGATACCGTTTGCTCTGCGGGTGCGGGCTGTGCCGGCGTTTGCACGGGCGGGTTGGCAAGCGGATTGTTCAGTTCGGTGGTTTCGGTGTCGGCCGGAGCGGGTTCCAACACGGCGGCGGGCGATAAATCGGAAGCATCGTCGGAAGAGGCGGCCTGATTGGCCAACTCTACCTGCGGCGCAGTTTCCGATGCGGCCGAGGCGGTTTTTTCGATGCTGATGTTTTCGGCAGCTTCGTTATCGCCGCTTTGGTTCAGCACGTTGGCAAGCAGGATGCCGGCGAATATCACCAGCGCGGATGCGCCCACCAGGCGGCGGCGGTTTTTGCGCTTCAGTTTTTCGTATTCGTTCAGTGAATGGAAACGGTTGTTTGACATGAATCTGCCTTGTTACAAAGTGGCCATGACTTCGGCAACGGTGTGGAAAGAGCCGAAAACAGTAATTCTATCATTTTCCCCGGCTTGCGCCAAAGCCGCTTGATAGGCCGTCTGAATATTTTCAAAGCTTTGCACGGCGTCGATGCCGTGATGGTTGAGTTTTTGTTCTATCTCTGCCGCAGACATGCCGCGCGGAAGGTGCAGCGGGGCGATATACCATTGGTCGAACTGGTCTTTCACAATGTCGATAACGCCGTCTGAATCTTTGTCGGCCAAAATGCTGAACACGGCGGTGCGCTTTTCGGCGAAAGGCAGGGCAATCAGCCCTTGGCGCAGGGCACGCGCGGCGTGCGGGTTGTGGGCGACGTCGAGAACGGTGAGCGGACGGCCGGGCAGCACTTGGAAGCGGCCGGGGTTGTGAACCAGCAGCAGCCCGCGCTTGATGGAGCCGATGTCGATGGGCAGGCGTGGGTTGAGGCATTCGATAACGGCCAGCGTGCAGGCGGCGTTGCCGATCTGGTAGGCGCCGCGCAGGGCGGGCACGGGCAGGGCGTTGCGGTTGCGTTTGAGGCCGTCTGAAAGCCCCGATGCGGCGGTGGGGTGGAAGTGGAACGACCATTGCTGCTGTTCCATGCGGCTGAAATCAAAATCGCGTTTGGCCAAGAGCAGGTTGGCGCCTATGCTTTCGGCGTGGCGGCGCAGCGATTCGGGCGGCGGGTTTTGGCCGCAGACGGCGGGTTTGCCGCTGCGGAACACGCCGGCTTTTTCGTAGCCGACTGCTTCGACGGTGTCGCCCAGAAACGATTGGTGGTCGAGATCGACGCTGGTTACGACGGCGCAGTCGGCATCGAAAACGTTTACCGCATCCAAACGCCCGCCGAGGCCGACTTCCAGCACCATCACGTCAACGTTTTCGCGTATAAAAATATCAACAGCGGCCAGCGTGTTGAATTCGAAATAAGTGAGGGAAATCCCGCCGCGCGCCGCTTCGATGCGCTCGAACGAGGCCGTAATCGCTTCGTCGCTTACAGGTTCGCCGTTGATGCAGATGCGTTCGTTGTATTTGAGCAGGTGCGGGCTGGTGAGTGTGCCCACTTTAAAACCGGCCTGCTTGTAAATCTGGGTGAGAAACGCGCACACCGAGCCTTTGCCGTTGGTGCCCGCCACCACCACCACGGGGCATTGTGGCTCGAGCCGCATGGCATTTTTCACTTCGCCCACGCGCGACAAGCCCATGTCAATCAGCCCTGCGCTGTGGGCGGTTTCGAGATGCGATAACCAGTCGTTTAATGTTTTCATTTTGAAGGTGATAAATGTGTGTGGAGGCCGTCTGAAAATAGGGAATGCGAAAACGGTGTTTCAGACGGCCTTGAAAGGAAAGATTAATCTTTAGGCTGCCCCCAGCGCGCCCAAACCAACAGGTGGCGGAAGTTTTCGCGCTCCGCCATATCGGGCAGCACAAACTGCCACACCGTGCGGCCGCCCAAATCCCATTTCAAAAACAAGGCATAAGGCGAAACCAAGCTGCCCGGGCACAATACGGCTTCGAAAGCGGTTTGCGGCCTGCCGACAAACACCACCGCCCGCCCTTGCGGGCTGACGGCGATTTTGTGCACGGCATCGGCGCGGCGCAGGTTTTGGCTGTGCCACGCCCAGAAAAAAGCGGCCGCCAGCAACAGCAAACCGAT
>JBHALY010000212.1:0-3078 GCA_041827905.1 Neisseria dentiae | reverse complement strand
GCCACGTCGAGCCACGACACCATGCCGATGGCCACGAAGATAAAGCCTAAATTGCGGCCGAAAAACGTAACCAGCAGAATCACGAAAAACATAAACGGAAAGGCGTTGAGAATTTCAAGAAAACGCATCATCAGCATATCGGTTTTGCCGCCGAAAAAGCCCGAAACCGCACCGTATGCCACGCCGATAACCACCGCCACCAGCGCGCCCGCCGCGCCCACCATCAGCGAAATGCGCCCGCCGACGGCCACGCGCGCGAGCAAATCGCGCCCCAGCGAATCGGTACCGAAATAGTGTTTGTTTTCAAACGACGGCGCGGTTTGCATGGCGCCCCAGTCGGTGTGGTCGTAGGCAAACGGCGCCAGCATGGGGGCGAACACCACAAACGCGCAAACGGCGAGCAGAATCAGGCCGCTGGCTAGCGCGGCACGGTTGCGGCGGAAGCGGCGCCAGGCATCTTGCCACAGGCTGCGGCCTTTGACGTCGGCGGGGCCGAGGGCTGCGGCCAGCGCCGCTGCCGGTTTTTTATTGATGAGCATAAGGTGTCTCTTTGCTTAAAGCGTTTCGCTATAAATGTTTTCAGACGGCCTTGAAGGCATTTTGCAAAGGTTGCAGGCCGTCTGAAAACATTTTTGAATGTTGTAAAGGTTTCTGCCTGCGTGATGCCAACGGGGCGCTTCGGCTAATAGCGTATTTTCGGGTCGATAACCGCATAAAGAATATCCACCACGGCGTTGAACACGATGGTTAACACGCCCACCAGAATCGTGAGGCTCAACACCATGCCGTAATCGCGGTTGAGCGCGCCGTTTACAAACAGCTGGCCGATGCCGGGCAGGCCGAAGATGGTTTCGATCACAATCGCGCCGGTGATGATGCCCACGAAAGCGGGGCCGAGATAGGAAATCACCGGCAACAGCGCGGGGCGCAGGGCGTGCCGCCACACGATGTAGCGGGTGGAAAGCCCTTTGGCGCGGGCGGTGCGGATAAACGGGCTGTTCATCACCTCGATCATCGAGCCGCGCGTAATCCTTGCGATGCTGGAAACATAAGCCATGGCAAGTGCCGCCACCGGCAGGATCATATTGGCGGCCGCGCCGTTGTTCCAGCCGCCGGCGGGCAGCCATTTGAGCCAGATGGCGAAAACCAGCACTAGCAGCGGGGCTTTCACGAAGCTCGGCACCACCACGCCGGTCATAGCGGCGCCCATAGTGAGATAGTCGAGCCAGGTGTTTTGCTTCAGCGCCGCCAGCACGCCCAGCATGATGCCGAGCAGCAGCGCCACGGCGAAGGCATACAGGCCGATTTCGAGCGACACGGGAAACGCCTGAGCGAGCAGTTCGTTAACCGTGTAGTCTTTGTATTTGAACGAAGGGCCGAAGTCGCCCTGCGCCAGTTGTTTGAGATAGTTGAGATATTGCAGCCAGATCGGGTCGTTGAGGTGGTATTTGGCTTCGATATTGGCCAATACCGCAGGCGGCAGGTTGCGCTCGCCGGTAAACGGGCTGCCCGGTGCGAGCCGCATCATGAAAAACGACACGGTAATCAGCACAAACAGCGTGGGTATAGCTTCGAGCACGCGGCGGAAAATAAATTTGAGCATGGTCGCCCTTTTGGCTGGTGGGGGTTTTAGGGAGCGTAGCCGATCACGTTGCGGCGGTATTTTTTTCAATAAGACAAACGGGTGTCAAGCTGTTTTTTGTTGTTAAATCGGCAGCAATTCCGCACCGCCGCCCGGCGGAAAATAGGCTTGTGCGGGTAAAACGGGGCTTCGGGCGGGGCGGCGTTCCGAGGCCGTCTGAAAAAAGTTACCCGGTATTTTTCAGACGGCCGTTTTTCAGACGGCCTCGAAACGCGCGTCTTCGCCGAACACCTGCCGCCACAGATTGCGCACGCTTTGGTAATGGTTTAACAGCTCGGGGGTGAGGTTGATTTTGTCGGCATCGCGCAGTTTGGTGTTGTGCTGCTGCTGGCGGTAGAAGCGGTAGGCGGTGCGGCTTTGCTCTGCCAGGGTTTTATCAATCAGGCCGCAGTCAGCGGCGATGTTTAAAAGGGCGATGTTGCCGTAGTTGTCGAGCAGTCCGGGGTGTTGGTGCGAATGCGCCAGAATCAGATACTGCACGATGAATTCCACATCGACCACGCCGCCGCGGGCGTATTTGACGTCGCTGTCGGCAGGCGGGTGGGTGGGGAACATTTTTTCGCGCATGGCGATGATTTCGCGGGCAAGCTCTGCGGTGTCGCGCGGCTGCGTGAGCACTTGTTGGCGCACACGGTCGAAAAATGCGCCGATTGCGCTGTTGCCGCAGATGAAGCGGGCGCGGGTGAGGGATTGGTGTTCCCATGTCCACGCGCTTTCGTGCTGGTATTTTTCAAAGGCGGCGGTGCTGTGGGCGAGAAAACCGGAGTCGCCGTTGGGGCGCAGCCGCAAATCGACGTCGTAAAGCGTGCCGGCGCCGGTGGCGGCGGAAAGCCAGTTGGTGAGGCGGCGCACGAAGCGGCCGTAGATGTCGGGCGCGTCGGGGTGGGGGTCGTCGTAGAGATAGACTAAATCGAGGTCGGAAGAATAACCCAGCTCTTTGCCGCCGAGCTTGCCGTAGCCGATAACGGCGATGTTGGGCGTGCCGGTGTGGGTTTTGGGGGTGTCGGCCCACACGGCGGGCAGGGCGGCGGCGAGTATGGTGTCGGCCAGGGCGGAAAGTTGGTCGGATAAGGCTTCAACCGTCCACAATCCGGCCAAATCCTGCACGGCGAGGCGGAATACTTGGGTGTGCTGGAAATGACGCAGAATGTCCATCTGCGCTTCGGTGTCGCCTTCGGCGTTGGTAAGGCCGTCTGAAAGCTCGGCGGCGAGTGCGGGCCAGTTATGTTCGGTTTCCATTAACTGCGCGCTCAAGAGTTCGTCGAGCAGTATCGGGTATTTGCACAGGTAGGCGGCCACCCACGAGCTTTGGCTCATGATGCCGGCCAGTTGCCGCAAAGCCTGCGGGTGTTCGTTGAGAAAGGCCAGATAGGCCGAACGGCGGCTGACGGTTTCGAGAAAGTCGAGCAGCCGCAGCAGGGTGGCGGTGGGGTTGG
>JBHALY010000211.1:0-3243 GCA_041827905.1 Neisseria dentiae | reverse complement strand
GATAGCGGTTAAAGTGTCGTGCGGTAACAAACGGTTTCGTTTCGTTACCCGCGCACAAACAATCATAAATAATCATAACGTCTGCTTAAATTAACCCTGCCTGTTGAGGCTGTTTTCAATTCACACAGGAGAATTTATGCACGGTGCACCTGTCAAACCCTCTTCCCAGCCTGCCGGTTTTGCGATTAACAAAACCGTGTTTCTGGCTTCCTCGGTTATTTCTATTTCACTGATTCTGTTTACGATTTTATTTCCCGAGTTGGGCGAGGCCGTGCTCGGCAGCTCGCTGCGCTGGGTGTCGGACCATTTCGGCTGGTATTACATGCTGGTGGTGGCGGCCTATTCGGTGTTTGCGGTGTTTGTGGGCTTGTCGCGCTACGGCGACATCAAGCTGGGCAAGGATCAGGACAAACCCGATTTCCCGTTTCTCACTTGGGCGGCGATGCTGTTTTCGGCGGGCATCGGCATTGATCTGCTGTTTTTCGGCGTGTCCGAGCCGCTCACCCACTATCTTTCGCCGGCGCTGGGTGAGGGCGGCACGCCCGAAGCGGCGCGTGCGGCTTTGTCGCAAACGTTTCTGCACTGGGGGCTGCACGGCTGGGGCATTTATGCCTTAATCGGCATGGCGCTGGCTTATTTCGCCTACCGCCGCGATATGCCGCTGGCGCTGCGCAGCGCGCTGGTGCCGCTGTTCGGCGAAAAGCGCACCAACGGCCTGCTGGGGCATATCGTGGATACGTTCGGCGTGGTCGGCACGCTGCTGGGGCTGGCCACCAGCCTCGGTATCGGCGTATTGCAGGCCAATGCGGGTTTGAACCATGTGTTCGGCATCGAAACCAGCAAGGCGGTTCAGACGGCCATTATCGTGGCGGTAACTGCGGCGGCGGCGATGTCGGCGATGTCGGGCGTGGAGCGCGGCGTGCGGCGGTTGTCGGAAATCAATATGCTGGGGGCGACGTTTATTCTGATTGCGCTTTTGGTGATGGGGCCGACGCTGTTTCTGCTCAATGCCTTCACCGAAAACATCGGCCATTATTTTCAAAACATTGTGAATAAAACGTTTCAGGTGTATGCCTACGAGGGCGCGAAAGGCGAGGAATGGAAAGCTTCGTGGACGATTTTCTTCTGGGCCTGGTGGGTGGCGTGGGCGCCGTTTGTGGGGCTGTTTATCGCCCGCATTTCGCGCGGACGCACCTTGCGCGAGTTTGTGTTCGGCGTGATGTTTATTCCGTTGGGCTTTATCTTTGCGTGGTTTTCGGTGTTCGGCAACAGCGCCATCGAATTGGTTAACGGCGGCGTGGCCGAGCTGGGCAAAACCGCGCTGGAAAACCCGGCGATGGGGATGTTTGTTTTATTCGAGCATTATCCCGCCGCCGCCCTGTGGTCGACGCTGGGCGTGGTTATCGGCCTGATTTTCTTTGTTACTTCCGCCGACTCGGGCGCGTTGGTTTTGGCCAATTTAAGCTCGAAAAACCTGGCTTCCGACACCGATGCGCCGGTGTGGCTGCGCTTTTTCTGGGCGGCGGCCACCGGCTTAGTAACGTTGGGGCTGCTGTTTGCCGGCGGGTTCAGCTCGCTGCAATCGGTGTCGGTGGTGGCGGGTTTGCCGTTTTCGCTGGTGTTGGTGCTGTATATGGTGTCGATGGCCGTTTGTTTGCGGCAGGAAGGCAACAAGCGCAAGGCCGTGCAGATTGATAAGGCGCTGGTGCTCGACAGCGGCCAAAACTGGCGCAACCGCCTCAACCGGCTGGTGAATTTCCCCACCGCCACCGCCGCTTTGCGCTTTATGTTCAAAACCCTGCAACCGGCCATGCTGGAAGTGGCGCACGAACTGCAGGCCAAAGGGCTGGACACGGAGCTTGCCGAAGATAAAGAAAACCGCAAAATCCGGCTGGAAGTGATGCACGGCGACGAGGTGGCTTTTTTATACGAAGTGCGGCTGGTCGAAGCGGTTAAACCCGTGTTTGCGCTTGGGCAGGCGGGCAATATCGCCCCGGGCAAAGACCAGGAAAAATATTACCGCGCCGAGGTGTTTTTAAGCGAAGGCAGCCAGGATTACGACATCGTGGGCTACACCAAAGAGCAGGTGATTATCGACATTCTCAACCAATACGAACGGCATATGCAGTTTCTGCATTTCGAACGCTAAACGCAGCGCAGGCCGTCTGAAAAAAATGTTTCAGACGGCCTGAAACTTTGCAAAACTTATTGAAGCCATCTGAAATGTTTGATTCCGTCATTATCGGGCTTGACCCGATAATCCAGAATCTGCCGTTCAGGCGAAAGGCGGATATTTTCAGAAACATCCGGCACTGGATTGCCGGGTCAAGCCCGGCAATGACGGGCAGGTGTTGCCGGAAACCCATATGTTCACGTTAAGTTTTCAGACGGCCTGAAACTTTGCAAAACTTATTGAAGCCGTCTGAAATGTTTGACTTCGTCATTATCGGGCTTGACCCGATAATCCAGTATTTGCCGTTCAAGCGAAAGGCGGAAATTTTCAGAAACATCCGGCGCTGGATTGCCGGGTCAAGCCCGGCAATGACGGGCAGGTGTTGCCGGAAACCCGTGTATTCACGTTAAGTTTTCAGACGGCCTGCGGCCTTTGCGAAAATCATTGAGGCCGTCTGAAACATCCAATTATCGTCATTCCAAACACACCGCCGTTTCCGCTATATAATTCAGGCCGTCTGAAACGCACCCCTACCCTATCATGCCGCAAACCCTGAACCAATGGCTGCAAGCCTGCCCGCTGCCCAAAAACGAAGCGCGTATGCTGCTGCAACACGCCGGCGGCTACACCCGCGCCCAACTGGTTACGCGCGGGCAGGAAACGCTGCCCGATGCCGTGGCCGCCGCTGCCGCCGCGCTGGCCGATCGCCGCATCGGCGGCGAACCGATGGCCTACATTCTCGGCACGCGCGAGTTTTACGGCCGCATTTTCCAAGTAAACGGCAGCGTGCTGATTCCCCGCCCCGAAACCGAACATTTGGTCGAAGCCGTGCTCGAACACCTGCCGCAAGGCGGCAAAGTGTGGGACTTGGGCACGGGCAGCGGCATCATCGCCGTAACCGTTGCGCTCGAACGCCCCGATGCGGTTGTGCGCGCTTCCGACATCAGCGCCCAAGCCCTGCAAACCGCCGCCGCCAACGCCCACACGCTCGGTGCGGATATCGAATTTGCCTGCGGTTCGTGGTTTGATGCGGGCAGGCCGTCTGAAAACCGAACCTACGACATCATCGT
>JBHALY010000210.1:0-3087 GCA_041827905.1 Neisseria dentiae | reverse complement strand
GCCGATCCGTTTTGAATCGGTGCGCCGTAATGAGGTTGGTAGCAAAATTTCAGCCAGTAAAGTGAGTGGTCAAATGAAGCGCAAGTCATTGCAAGGTTTATATATCTTGGCAGATGAGCCTTCGGAACGCCAGCAGCGCGCGGCAACGGTGCTGAAAGACGTGGGTTATGTGATTGAAGCCCATGCGGTGCTGACGGCAAAAGCGGGCGCGGACGATACGATTACCAAGCATATCGAAATGTTCAAACGGCGGGCGTCGAAAGGACAGTGTTTTCAGCAGCCGTGCATGGGCGTGCGCGAGTTTCCGGCGCATTTTGCTTGGGTGGAGGATGACGGCGTTTTCCCTGAATCATGCCTGTCTGAAAACGAAGTCAACCGCGATTTGGGCTGGATGTTGCACGATATTGATTTCGACCACGGCAATCTGCCGAAATTTTTCCGTGCCGAAATGAAAAACGGGGTAATCGAAGTGCCGCCGTTTTATGCCGAGGAGGTGAAAGCATGATTCTGGCTTCACTGGCGCGTTATTACCGCCGCTTGGCAACGCAAAACGATGATTTCGGCAACCCGAAAGTGCCGCCTTACGGCTTTAGCGAGGAAAAAATCGGCTGGATTTTGGTGTTGGATAAAGAAGGCCGTCTGCAAGACGCGGTGCCGAACTTAACGGCGGATAAAAAGCCGCAGCCGAAACTGATGAGCGTACCGCGCCCTGAAAAGCGCACGTCGGGTGTCAAACCGAATTTCCTGTGGGATAAAACCGCTTATGCCTTGGGCGTGGAAGCCAATAAAGACAAGGCGCAGGCGAAAACAGAACCTGTGGTGCCGTCTGAAAAAACCTTCGAGGCGTTCCGGCAATATCATTTGGATGTGTTGCAACATGAACAAGACGAAGGTTTGCAGGCGCTCTACCGCTTTTTGCAACACTGGCAGCCTGCGCAGTTTGCCGATTATCCGTGCCTGTCTGAAACGCCGGATGTCAATGTGGTGTTTGCTTTGGATAAGCCTTCTGCCTTGATTCACAAGCGCGAGGCGGCGCAAACGTTGTGGGCAGGCCGTCTGAAAAGCGACGAAGCCGAGCAGGGATTGTGTTTAATCAGCGGCGAAGAAGCGCCGATTGCGCGGCTGCATCCGGCGATTAAGGGTGTGTTCGGCGGGCAGAGTTCGGGCGGTTCGATTATTTCGTTCAATAAAGAATCCTTTGCTTCGTTTGGCAAAGAGCAAGGGGCGAATGCGCCGGTGTCGGAAGTGTCGGCTTTTGCCTATACCACCGCGCTGAATTATTTGTTGCGCCGCGAAAACGGCCATTGCCTCACCATCGGCGATGCCAGCACGGTGTTTTGGGCGGAAGCTGCCGACAGCGAAACCGCCGCCGCGGCCGAAGATTTCTTTGCCGATATCATGACCCCGCCCGATGACGAGCAGCAAAGCCAAAAAGTATTCGATATTTTGGAGCAAATCGCCAAAGGCCGCCCCTTGCAGGAAATCGCGCCCGATCTGTCGCCCGATACCCGCTTTTATATTTTGGGGTTGGCGCCGAATGCGGCGCGGATTTCCATCCGCTTTTGGCTGGATACCACGTTCGGGCAATTGGCAGCGAATCTGGCGCAGCATTGGCAGGATTTGGCGCTGGAGCCGCGACCGTGGAAAACCGCGCCGTCGGTGTGGCGTTTGCTGCTTCAGACGGCCGTGTTGGGCAAAAGCGAAAACATTTCCCCCGTTTTGGCAGGCGAGATGATGCGCGCCGTAATCGGCGGCACGCTGTATCCCATGAGCCTGCTGGCGCAGCTGATCGCCCGCATCCGTGCCGACGGCGATGCCAACGGCTTGCGCGTTGCCATGATTAAAGCCGTGTTACAGCGGCGTTTCAGAAAAGGTCTTATTCACGAGGAGGTTTCCATGAGTTTGAACACCGAAAGCCGAAATACGGCTTATCTGCTCGGGCGGCTGTTTGCCGTGCTCGAGCGCATCCAGTATCAGGCGCTGGGCGAATTGAATGCCGGCATTGCCGACCGCTATTACGGCTCCGCATCCGCCGTGCCGTTTTCCGTTTTTCCGCGTCTGTTGTCGGGCGCCAAGCACCATTTATCGCGCCTGCGTAAAGACAAAGCCGGTATGGCGGTCAATCTCGATAAAGATTTGGGCGAGATTATCGCTATGCTGCCTGAAACTTTCCCGCGCCATTTGAGCATCGACGAACAAGGCCGCTTTGCCATCGGCTATTACCAGCAAAAGCAAAGCTACTTCGCCAAAAAAGACCCTGCACTCACCCAAACACATGAAGGAGAATAAACATGTCCATCCAAAACCGCTATGAATTCGTTTACTTTTTTGACGTAACCAACGGCAACCCCAACGGCGACCCCGACGCCGGCAATATGCCGCGCCTCGATCCCGAATCCAGCAAAGGCTTGGTTACCGACGTGTGCCTGAAGCGCAAAATCCGCAATTTTGTCGAACTCGCCAGCGAAAACCAGCCGGGCTACGAAATCTACGTGAAAGACAAAGGCGTGCTGAACCTGCAAAACAAACGCGCTTATGAAGCCTTGGGCATCGAATCCGAAGCCAAAAAACTGCCTAAAGACGAAGCCAAAGCCCGCGACATCACCGCTTGGATGTGCAAAAACTTCTTCGATATCCGCACCTTCGGCGCCGTGATGACCACCGAAGTCAACAGCGGCCAAGTGCGCGGCCCCGTGCAACTGGCATTCGCCCAATCCATCGACCCCATCGTGCCGCTGGAAATCTCCATCACCCGCATGGCCGTAACCAACGAAAAAGACCTTGAAAAAGAGCGCACCATGGGGCGCAAATACATCGTCCCCTACGCCCTTTACCGCGTGCACGGCTTTATCTCCGCCAACCTTGCCGCCAAAACCGGCTTTTCCGACGAAGATTTGGCCAAACTCTGGCAAGCCCTGCAACTGATGTTCGAGCACGACCGCTCCGCCGCCCTCGGCAGCCTGCCCGCGCACAAACTGTTCGACGCCGTTAAAGTCGAGCGCGTGAGCGGCGAAAGCGGCACGCCGGCATCGGGTTTTGCCGACTATCAAATCCGTATCGATTCAGACGGCCTGAGCGGCGTGAGCG
>JBHALY010000209.1:0-4047 GCA_041827905.1 Neisseria dentiae | reverse complement strand
GCCGAGTTCGATCAGTTCGTCGGCAACGGCTTTGATGAAGCGGCCGTCTGAAGTGCCGCCGCTGGTGGAAAGCTCGGCTTCGACGCCGCACACCTCGGCAATGGCGCGGCGGGCGGTGTCGGTGAGTTTGCCCGCTTCGGTGAGAAACGGCTGGCCGGAACACATCCACTCCAAACCGTAATCCACGCCGTGTTTGTCGAGCACGGCGTGAACCTGCTGTTTCAGGCCTTCTTCGGTGGATTCGGTGGAAAAGCGGAAGTTGAATTTCACATTGAGCGTGCCGGGTATCACGTTGGTGGCACCGGTGCCGCCGTTAATATTGGAAATCTGAAAGCCGGTGGGCGGAAAATATTCATTGCCCGCGTCCCACTCGGTGGCGGTCAATTCGGCCAGCGCGGGCGCGAAAGTGTGCACGGGGTTGACCGCCAGATGCGGGTAGGCAATATGCCCCTGCTTGCCTTTGACGGTTAAATTGCCCGAAAGCGAACCGCGCCGGCCGTTTTTGATGGTGTCGCCCAACACGTTGACGGCGGTGGGTTCGCCCACGATGCAATAATCTATCCGCTCGCCGCGCGCTTTGAGTGCGTCCACCACTTTGGTGGTGCCGTCGAACGCGTCGCCTTCTTCGTCCGACGTAATCAGCAGCGCGATGCTGCCCGCGTGATTGGGATTGGCGGCCACGAAACGCTCGCAGGCAGTTACGAAACAGGCGATGCTGGTTTTCATATCGGCCGCACCGCGCCCGAACAGCCTGCCGTCGCGCTCGGCCGGCTCGAACGGCGGCGAGTGCCATTGCTCCGCCGGCCCTGCGGGCACAACGTCGGTATGCCCCGCAAAGCACAACACCGGTGCGCTGCCGCCGCGCCGCGCCCAAATATTTTTGGTGTTGCCGAAGTGCATTTCTTCAACAGTGAAACCTATGTTTTGCAAACGTTCGGCCAAAATCTGCTGGCAGTTTTTGTCGTCGGGCGTAACCGATGCCTGGGCGATCAGTTGTTTGGCAAGGTTCAGCGATGCGGTGTCGTTCATGGGGTTTCCTGTGTGTTGTTTCAGACGGCCTTTCCCAAACGGCGGCTCTGCGGTAACGGTTTCGAAAGAAATAGAAACACTCGGGTCAGGCCCGAGTATGACGGTAATCGATTATTGGCGGTCGGGTATTTTCAGACGGCCTAAACAGCTTGCAAAAGTTTCAGGCCGTCTGAAAGCCATTCTCACAAAGCGGCAATCCGAGCTTACAGGGTAAACGTTACCCGGTCGCCGCGCAGCGCGCTGCCCAACTCGCCTTCGATCAGGATTTTGGTTTGCAGGCAGATTTCGTCGCTGCCGAAAGCCAAGCCCACGCCTTTGGGGCGGTGGGCCGACGTGCGCGCGGGGTTGATCCACGCTACTTTGGTGCGCAGGAATTTTTTGCCGGGGTGGTCGGTGAGTTCCAAAGCCAGCAGCACTTCGTCGCCCAGCGAAAAAATATCGTCGGTGGGCACGAACAGGCCGCCGTGTTCGAGAAACGGCATATAGCTGTTGTAGAGTGCGGCTTTTTCCCGCAGTTGCAGGGCCATCATGCGGCCGGGCAGGTCTTGGGGGGCATTCATCATTGGTTTTCCCTTTTAATGTTCGGTTGTTATTTGTTTTGCCAGAATTCGAGATAATCGGTCAGCAAACTTTCGATCTGCATTTTAACACTCAGCGTGTGGTATCCGTAAGGGCTTAAGCGGTTCAGACGGCCTGTCAGTGCGAACAGGGCCGCACCGGATGTGCGCCTGCCCGTTTGCGCCGATGCCTGCGCGTGTTGCGGGTAATACAGCGGCGGCATATGCTGTTGCGCCAAACCCACATCGAGCAGCCATTTATGCAGCCAGTCGAGAAAAACGGCCAGCGGCTGTTTGTGTTTGTCGAACTCGGCGGCGTAGTCGAGTATCGCCAGCAGGCGCGGGGCGGCCAGCAGCTCGAGCAGCGATTCGCGCAGTTCGTCGAGTTCGGGCCAGTGCTCGAACAGGGGCGCGCCGCCGTGAAAGGCCAGCAGGTTTTCGGCATCGTCGGTTTCCTGCTGCCGCAAATACTGCAAGGCTTCTTCGTGCGAAGGCGGCGGCAGCACCATTTGGCGGCAGCGGCTTTTGATGGTGGGCAGCAGTTTGTCGCGCGCATGGGTAACCAGCAGAAACAGCACGTTTTCGGGCGGCTCTTCCAGCACTTTCAAGAGGCCGTTGGCGGCCTGGAGGTTCATGCTTTCGGCCGGATGCACCAGCACGATGCGCCGCCCGCCGCGCACGGAAGTGAGGTGGATGTTATCGACCACTTCGCGCACGGCGTCGATTTTAATCTGCAACAACTTGCGCCCCACTGCTTCGCCGTCGGGGATTTCGGGCGTGAGTTCGTAAAAATCGGGATGGCTGTTTTGCGCAAACAGATGACACGACGGGCAAACGCCGCAGGGGTCGCCCGCCGCGCCGGGCTGCTCGCACAGCAGGGCTTGGGCGGTATGGCGGGCAAACGCAGTTTTGCCGGTGTTCTGCCTGCCGGTAAACAGCCAAGCGTTGGGCAGGTTGTTGCGGTGTTCCGCAAGCTGCCGCCATTGGGTTTGGTGCCAAGGGTAAATCATAAAGGTAAAAGCGCAGAAAACGGCTGGAAAAGCAGGCATTATACAGGTTTCAGACGGCCTTGATTCTGTTAAAATATAGCCAACCCACTTTAAAATAATTACCGCGTTGGCTCGCCTTGCTGTACTACTTGTACTATCTGCGGCTCGCCGCCTTGTACTTATTTTAAAGTGGATTAGCTATACGCCTTAATTCAGAAACCTTTTTTCAGACGGCCCGATTAATGAGGCCGTCTGAAAATCTTTCAACGGCCACACACCATGAACAACGACAAACCCGAAGTAACCCCCATCGAGCGCCCCGTGCTCACCCCGCCGGGCGGCCACAAAAAAGTGCTGCTGCATTCCTGCTGCGCCCCCTGCTCGGGCGAAGTGATGGAAGCCATGCTCGCCAGCGGCATCGACTACACCATTTTCTTCTACAACCCCAATATCCACCCGAAAAAAGAATACGAAATCCGCAAAAACGAAAACATCGCCTTTGCCAAAAAACACAATATTCCCTTTATCGACGCCGATTACGATGTCGATAACTGGTTCGAGCGCGCCAAAGGCATGGAAATGGACCCCGAACGCGGCCGCCGCTGCACCATGTGTTTCGATATGCGTTTCGAGCGCGCCGCCCTTTATGCCCACGAACACGGCTTCCCCGTGCTCACCAGCTCGCTGGGCATTTCGCGCTGGAAAAACATGAACCAGATCAACGACTGCGGCCACCGCGCCGCCGCGCCGTACGACGACGTGGTGTATTGGGATTTCAACTGGCGCAAAGGCGGCGGCAGCGCGCGCATGATCGAAATCAGCAAGCGCGAACATTTCTACCAACAGGAATACTGCGGCTGCGCCTATTCGCTGCGCGACACCAACCACCACCGCAAATCGCAAGGCCGGGCGCCGATTAAAATCGGTGTGAAATATTACGGCGACGAAGAGGAAAACAGCTGACGCGCTTTCGGTTTAGCCGGCAGGGTTCCGGCCGGCCGCAATCTTTGCGACATTCACTCAGGCCGTCTGAAATATGGTTTCAGACGGCCTGAGGCTTTTGCAAAATTCAAAATAACCTACACCGCCTTATCCGTATAAAGCGGCACGCCCGAAGCGGCGGACATATTGTCCGTATAGGCTTTCAATTTCGGCGGCAGCGCCAACCCGTTTACCACCGTTAAGTTGCGCAGCAGCGGGAAAACGTGGATGTCTTCCATGCTCAAACCTTCGCCGTTCAGATTGTGCCCGTCCGCAACCTGCCGTTCCAAATCTGCCAAATCGGCATGCAGGGTTTGCAGATATTCATCGGTTTTCGCCAGATTTTCGGCAAAGCTGCCGATGTTGGCTTCTTTTTTATGCACGAAATAATCAATTGCGCTTTGGGTGGCAAACTCGGGCAGCCCGATCGACACCATGCGCGGCTGCACCAGCTTGCTGACATAGGTGTTGGCCTTATCCAGCCAAGCCTG
>JBHALY010000208.1:0-4667 GCA_041827905.1 Neisseria dentiae | reverse complement strand
TTCAACCAAGTAAGCCGTGGTAATACCGGTATAAGTTGCCGTGCCGCTGGTGGGCATGGCGCTTACAGCGGTTTCATCGCCAATGCTCTGATAACCGTGTGTGATACCGTTTTTCGGGTCAACATAATGGGCAAAGGTTTGATAAGTCCAGCCGGCCGCTGCGGGGTCATGCAGCACAATGCGGGTTCCGTCGGTAAATTGGATAATGTAAACACCGTCGAATTGTTTATCGAACACCAAGCCGTTTTTGTCTTTTTTGAAGTAAGCCAAAGCTGAAACTGCGTTAGCGGTTTCTTCCGCCAAGCCACTGCGCAACAACCGGTCATTGTTATAGGCGGTTTCAATTTTAACTTTATCGGCCAAGGCCTCATCCCGCGCTTTTTGTGCTGCGGCCAATGCTTCTTCGGTGGCACCGCTAGTCTGCGCCTGCGCTAATGCTTTTTCGGCAGCCTCAAGCGTTGTTTTTGCCGCTTCCAGTTTTTTATAGTTTTCTACGATTCTTGCATCAAAAGAAGTTTTGACATTTGAAAAAACGGTATTTGGATCATCACCTGTTTGGGCACTGATGTCTTCATTTGAAGTACCGCCGGAAAAAGCCTTGCTGATAGCGGAAAACGGTGTCGTAAAGCCGACTTCAGTTGAACTATCCACCGTAGTCGTGTTATTTAAAGTAACTGCATCGATTGCAACCGCGCTGTTTTTATTGGAAGCCAATGTACGGATCAAACCGGCTTGATCGCTGCGCAATGCGGGTTTGCCGTCGATGGTGCGCAATTGCATATGCGGATTGTTTTGTTGCGCTGCCGATGAAGAAATAAAAGACGTATGCAGGGGCGTAGGCAAATGCAAAGGTGCCAGGCTGTTGTTATCACTGATTTCGGAAGTATCGACGGTGCTGCCGCTGTCGGTTGACGTGCCGGCAGCCGATGCTGCGGCCAGTGCGTTCAACGCCGCTTCGAGTTTGTCTTTCTGCTCTTTGCTGACTAAGGATTTTTGGCTGTCGCTCAGGCGGTTGTAGCTTTGCGCGGCCGCCTCTACGCTTGCTTTGTCTTCAAGTGTGATTTCGGCAGCTTCGTCCAGCGCTTCGATCATGTTCATTACGTTGCGTGCGGCAACGGCGTTATCGACCAATTCCGTGCTGGTAGAACCGCCTCCCCCGCCTCCGCAGGCGGCTAAAACGGCTGCGCAGGCAATGGTGAGCGCAATGTGTTTTACGGTTGTTTTCTTTGACATGATATCCCCTTAGGTTAATGGTTCGGCCGACGGAAAAGGTTTCCTTCGGAAATTACAATTCATAACAAATTTGAGAAATTGTAAATTAATGCTTGTTTAAACACAATTGTCATTAACATTTGTATGGGTTTTGCTTAGGGATATATATCTATTTTGCAACATTGGAACAGAGGGTTTTGCCCTCGTAACGAAACGGTTATGACGACGGTTGGGTGTTTCAGACGGCCAGGGCAACTTGCAAAGTTTTCAGGCCGAAGCCTTTGCCAAACTCATTTAGGCCGTCTGAAATGTTTGAGTCCGTCATTATCGGGTTTGACCCGATAATCCGGTATTTGCCATTCAGACGAAAGGCAGATATTTCAGAAACGTCCGGTGTTGGATTGCCGGGTTAAGCCCGGCAATGACGAGGGTAGATGTCGGAAACCGTGGATCCGCGTTAAGTTTCAGACGGCCTTAAGGTGGTTTTGCAAAGTTTTCGGCCGTCTGAATCTTTCAGACGGCCTGTTGCTTTCACAGCAATCCTTCTATCGGCAGAATGGAAAGTATTTTTACGGTGATGCGTTTCCAAAAGCCTGCTTCGGGTTCTTTTTTGGAAACGGTGCCGTCTTCCGGGTCTTGCCATTGCAGTTTGTCGCGGTTGCCGAGGGTAACTTTGTAGGCATATACGGGCGTGTTTTCTACCAATCTGCGCTGCATATCCTGCGCCAACGGCGGGCTTTCGATAACCACACCCATTTCGGTGTTGAGCCGTGCGGAACGCGGGTCGAGGTTGAACGAGCCGATAAATACACGCTGCTGATCGATGATAAAGGTTTTGGCATGCAGGCTGGTGGCGGAGCTGCCCGTTAAGCCGCGGTCTTTGGTTTTGGGCACGGCATGGATGGCTTTGAGTTCGTATAAATCAACGCCCGCTTTAAGCAGGGGCTTGCGGTATTTGGCATAGCCGGAGTGCACCGCGGCCACGTCGGTGGCTTGCAGGGAGTTGGTAAGCACGGTGATGTTAACACCTTGTTTTTTCAAATCGGCAATGGCTTCGGTGCCGGATTTGGTGGGCACGAAGTAAGGCGATACCAAATAGATTTCTTTTTCGGGCGAGCCTAAGGCTTCGTCGAGTTTGTCGCTGATTTGCGGTTTGTCGCGTGCGCGGTCGAGCGCTTTGGCGGGGTCGTCGCTAACAAGTTTGGTTTTGACGTGCTGCCATTGGATACGGTTGTTTTTGATGGCTTCGAATAAATCCGACTGTTCCAAATCGCGGCGGTAGCGGGCGAGGGTTTGGCTGCGGTCGTTATCGCTGATTTCGAGTTCGGCGCGGCCTTGCTCTGCGTTGGCGCGGCGCACGATGCGCTCGAACGGGTAGGCCGATTCGCTCGCCCAGTAGCGGTCGAAATCTTCGGAAACTTCGGTTACGACGCGGCCGGTGGCAAGGATATCGACATCGGCAAAAGCGGTGTCTGTGCCGATGTTGAAGTATTCGTCGCCGATATTGCGCCCTCCGACGATGGTGGCGTGGTTATCAGCGGTGAGCGATTTGTTGTGCATGCGGCGGTTGAGGCGCGGGAAATCAGTGAGATAGCCCAGCGCACGCCATTTGCGCGTGAGAAACGGGTTGAACAGGCGGATTTCGATATTGGGGTGGCTGTCGAGTGCGGCGAGTATGTTGTCCAGCCCGTTGGTGTTGTTATCGTCGAGCAGCAGCCGCACGCGCACGCCGCGCTCGGCTGCGCGGTGCAGCATGTTGAAAAGGATTCTGCCGGAAACGTCTTTATGCCAGATGTAGTATTGCAAGTCGAGCGTGTGGTCGGCCGCATCGATCAGGGTGGCGCGGGCAACGAAGGCATCGTGTGCGTCGTCGAGCACATAGATGCCTGAAGTATCCGGCTCTAAATCGGCCTGCCCTGCTTTGGCGGGCGTGAGCGCGGAAACAAGGCGCGGCGAGGCGGGCACGTCGAGATATTGGCTGACGGTGCGGTTTTCTAATGAAGGCAGGCTCATACAACCGGTAAGAATGGCTGGCAGGGTTAATAAAATGATGTGCGGTTTCATGCGTTTTAAGTGTGTTTTCAGACGGCCTGAACACGGTTTTCTTGTTGCGGGGTATTCTAGGGTCTGTCAACAATTAACGCAACGGCGGTATTTTTGGTCAAAATCCCCCGTCTGCGGCGTTAAAAATGCTCGCAAGGTGTTCAACCTTGCTGCGCTTTTTGCCTTGCATACGCGGTTTTTGCCTCAAAAAACCGCTTCGCCGGTCAATTATCGACAGACCCTACTTTTTTGCTTCAACCAGATTTTGGCCGTCTGAACGGTGCAAACGGGCGAATATAAGGCCGGAAACAAAGGTAATGGCACCGGCGGCGGCAAAAGTGCAGCGGAAAGCGGTGTGCAGGTTGCCGCCGGTTAGGCTGCTGCGGCTGAACCATTGCAGCATCAGTGCGCCCAACGCGATGCCGAAACCCATGGCAAGCTGCTGGTTAACCGCCATCAGGCTGTTGCCGCTGCCGGTTTGGTAAGGGCGCAGATCGGCAATGGTTAGCGTGTTCATGGCGGAAAACTGTATCGAATTGCACAAGCCTATGCCGAACAGCAGCGCCACCCACATCCACAGGGGTGCATTAGCAGGCGGCAGCGCCACCGCCGCAATCAGCAGGCCGAGAATGCGGGTGTTGCCGATCAGCACTTTGCGGTAGCCAAAGCGGGTCATAATCGGTTTAATCAGCGGCTTCACCAATAGCGAGGCCAGCGCCATCGGCGCCACCAGCCAGCCTGACAGGCTGGCGCTGAAACCGAGTGCCACCTGAAACATCAGCGCCAATAAAAACGGCGCCGAACTGATGCCCAAACGGCTAGCCAAGTTTCCGCCCAGCCCGATGCGGAACGTGCGCACCTGAAACAGGTGGCCTGCGTAAATCGGCGCTTCGTCGCGCTTGGCGTGTTCGCGGTAAAGCCATAACGCTGCCGCTCCGAACACCGCCAGCAGCACCGAAAACAGCAATGCCCCGGGGTGGGTGATGATTTCCACCGATAAACTCAGTGCGCAGGCTGCGGCGGCAAACAGCAGAAAACCCACCATATCGAAGCGGCCTTTCTCACCTTTGATGTTGGGCATTACCTTCAAAGCCAGCCAGATGCCCAACGCGCCGATGGGCAGGTTGATCAGAAAAATCCAATGCCAGCTGGCATATTCCACCAGATAGCCGCCCACCAGCGGCCCTAATATCGGGCCGATTAGTGCGGGCATTACGGCATAATTGATGGCATTGAGTAGCTGCGATTTTTCATACACCCGCATCAGGGTCAGGCGCGGCACCGGCGCCAGCATCGAACCGCCCAGCCCCTGCACCACCCGCGCCAGCACCAGCATGGGCAGGTTGGGCGCGGCGGCGCACAGCAGCGAGCCGGTCATAAACAGCCCCATCGCGGTAACAAACACATTGCGC
>JBHALY010000207.1:0-3384 GCA_041827905.1 Neisseria dentiae | reverse complement strand
ATCTACATCTTGTCTGTTTTTGTCGCAGTGTGAGGCACTAAG
This sequence comes from Neisseria dentiae, assembly GCA_041827905.1. Lineage (GTDB taxonomy): Bacteria > Pseudomonadota > Gammaproteobacteria > Burkholderiales > Neisseriaceae > Neisseria > Neisseria dentiae_B. The sequence goes on along the minus strand of JBHALY010000207.1, from coordinate 3,342 downwards.
GCACTCACACTTATCGGTAATCTGTGTTGTTAAAGAGCGTTTCCTGCTGCCGCAGCAGCGAAGAAGGCGAACTATACACAACCCCAAACCATACAGTCAACCCTAAAACCAAAAAATCCTACACCCAAAACAACAACAGCCTGTTTCCCAAAGGTATTTAGTTCGACACAAACAATAGGCCGCCTGAATATGCTTTCAGACGGCCTCGAGTTTTCTAAAATGCCCAACAATCAACCCTACAAAATTATGCTTCACACAAAGTTTGCATGAGTGTCGACCTGCTTACCCAGGCAAACCTGTTACAATATTCTGAGTTTTCCTTCTCAATTACCTTTTAGTGTTATGACCAAACCCATTTATATCCCTTTGCGCCTGCATACCGAGTTTTCCATCACCGACGGCACGGTGCGCATCAAAGATGTTGTAAAAAAAGCAGCGGCCATCGGTGTTCCCGCACTGGGAATCAGCGACTTAATGAACACGTTTGGTTTGGTGAAGTTCTATAAAGCCTGTCGCGGTGCGGGCATCAAGCCTGTGATGTCGGCTGATGTGTGGGTTGAAAACCCCGAAGCAACCGATAAGCCTTTCAGGGCGGTTTTGATTGCGCAAAACGATGAGGGATACCGACGTTTAAGCGAACTGCTCACGGCGGCTTATGTGGGGGAGGACCGTAATCCGGATCATGCGGAGCTTCGCCAAGCATGGTTGGCCGAAGGTGACAATACCGGTTTGATTTGCTTATCCGGCGCGCATTACGGCGAAGTGGGTGCGCATCTGATGAACGGCCATCCGGAGGCAGCCAGAGCGGCGGCGCAGAAATATGCGGCGTGGTTTCCGAATGCGTTTTATTTGGAATTGCAGCGCTTGCCCGAGCGCCCGCAATGGGAAGTTGCGGTTGCCGGCAGCGTGGAAATTGCCGGCGAGCTTGATTTGCCCATTGTGGCAACCCATCCGGTGCAGTTTTTGAATAGCGAAGATTTCCAAGCACACGAGGCGCGGGTGTGTATTGCGGGCGGTTGGGTGCTGGCAGACAAAAAACGCCCGCACGATTTTTCGCCCAGCCAGTTTTTCGTAGCACCCGAGGTGATGGCCGAGCGCTTTGCCGACCTGCCCGAAGCGCTTGAAAATACGGTGGAAATCGCCAAGCGGTGCAATCTCACGCTCACACTGGGCAAAAACTTTCTACCGCTGTTTCCCACGCCCGACGGCATGTCGCTGGACGATTATCTTGTGCAGCTTTCCAACGAAGGTTTGCAGGAGCGCATGGTTCAGCTTTACCCCGACGAGGCCGAGCGTGCCGAAAAAATGCCCGAATATCAGGCGCGTTTAGATTTCGAGCTGAAAATCATCATTCAGATGGGTTTTCCGGGCTATTTTCTCATCGTACAAGACTTCATCAACTGGGCGAAGAACAACGGCTGTCCGGTGGGGCCGGGGCGCGGTTCGGGCGCCGGCTCGCTGGTGGCCTATGCGCTGAAAATCACCGATCTCGACCCGCTGAAATACGCGCTGCTGTTCGAGCGTTTCTTAAACCCCGAACGCGTGTCCATGCCCGACTTCGATATCGACTTCTGCCAAAGCAACCGTGGCCGCGTGATTGAATATGTGCGCGAGAAATACGGTGCGAATGCGGTCAGCCAGATTGTTACTTTCGGCACCATGTCGTCGAAAGCGGTTATCCGCGACGTAGGGCGCGTGTTGGAACTGCCGTTCGGCCTGTGCGACCGCCTCTCAAAACTGATTCCGCTCGAAACCAACCGCCCCGTGAGCCTTGATAAGGCCATGGAGATGGAGCCGGAAATCAAACAGTTGATTGAGAACGAAGATGCGGGCGAGCTGATCGAGCTGGCGAAAAAGCTGGAAGACCTTACCCGCGGCCTCGGTATGCACGCGGGCGGCGTACTGATTGCGCCGGGCAAAATTTCCGATTTCAGCCCCGTGTATCAGGCCGACGAATCCGCTTCGCCGGTGTCGATGTACGACAAAGGCGATGTGGAAGACGTGGGCTTGGTGAAGTTCGACTTTTTGGGCCTGCGCAACTTAACCATTATCGAAATGGCGCAGGAAAACATCAAAAAAACCGTTGGCGAAACCGTTGACGTCAACACCATTCCGCTCGACGACCAAGCCGCTTACAAGATTTTCCGCGACGCCAACACCACCGCCGTATTCCAGTTTGAATCAACCGGCATGAAAAAAATGCTGAAAACGGCGCACACCACCAAGTTTGAAGAGCTGATTGCGTTTGTGTCGCTCTACCGCCCCGGCCCGATGGACAATATTCCCGATTTCGTCGCCCGCATGAAAGGGCAGGCGTTCGAGTATATCCACCCGTTGTTGGAACCTGTGTTGGAGCCTACCTACGGTATTATGGTGTATCAGGAGCAGGTGATGCAGGCCGCACAGGTTATCGGCGGCTATTCGCTCGGCGGCGCCGACCTGCTGCGCCGCGCCATGGGCAAGAAAAAGCCTGAAGAAATGGTGAAGCACCGCGAAATTTTCGCCAAAGGTGCAGAAGAAAAAAACATTCCGCGCCAGAAAGCCGATGAAATTTTCGACTATATGGAAAAATTCGCCGGCTACGGCTTCAACAAATCCCACGCCGCCGCCTATGCGTTGATTTCCTACCAAACCGCCTGGCTCAAAGCGCACTATCCCGCCGAATTTATGGCCGCCACCATGTCGAGCGAGTTGGACAACACCGACCAGCTCAAGCATTTCTACGACGACGCACGCGCCAACGGCATCAGCTTTCTGCCGCCCGACATCAACGAATCGGACTACCTGTTTACGCCGAACAGCCAAAAACAGATCCGCTACGCCCTCGGCGCCATCAAAGGCACGGGCGAAGGCGCGGTGGCCTCGATTATCGAAGCCCGCAGGCAGGGCGGCAAATTCAGCGGCCTGCTCGATTTTTGCGAGCGCGTCGGCAAAGAGCATATGAACCGCCGCACCCTCGAAGCACTGATACGCGGCGGCGCGTTCGACAGCATCGAGCCAAACCGCGCCATGCTGCTGGCCAATATCGACCTGGCCATGAACAACGCCGACCAAAAAGCCGCCAATGCCAACCAAGGCGGGCTGTTCGACATGATGGACGACGCCATCGCCGCCATCGAGCTGGCCGATGCACCCGCATGGAGCGAATCGGAAAAACTCGCCGAAGAAAAAACCGTTATCGGCTTTTACCTTTCCGGCCATCCGTTCGGCCCTTATGCCGAAGAAGTGCGCCAAATCGCGCCCACCCGCTTAGGCCGTCTGAAACCGCAAGACAACGTGCGCGTGGCCGGTTTCGCCACCGCCGTGCGCACCATGATGGGCAAACGCGGCAAAATCGCCTTT
>JBHALY010000206.1:0-3144 GCA_041827905.1 Neisseria dentiae | reverse complement strand
TGCTGCTGCCTGAAAAGGCAATCAGTACCCCGATAAAGGGGTTAATTAGGGGAAATATAGACAAGAAACACGTCTCAAAATGAAAAAAACGATTACTTGATTGTTCAGGTAACCGTTCGGATGGGATAACCGGTATTTCGTAAAGGTCTTGACCTTTAATCTTTGCAAGTTATTTTGGTAACTTAAAGCACTTTCGTCATACTCGGGCGTGGCCCGAGTATGACGAATATAAAAATATTCTCAAAAATAAAAATTTTCAGGACTGAACTGGTTTTTTGCTAAGGACTCTGCCGTGCAAAAAATCATGCAGCGGTTTGGGCAGGCCGTAGCCGGCCAGATTTTGTTTTTCCACCCACAGGCCGCTTGAAAAATGTTTGGACGGGCTGCCGTTTGCAGATGCGGCAAACGGGGTAATCTGCAACAGGCGGTGGGTGAGGCGGTGGGTGAGCGCGGGCTGCTCTTCGAGGCCGTCTGAAAAAACACCGAAGCGTTCTGCGGCCTCGTTGAGGCTGCCCAAACTATCGAAACACGGTACGCAATAGAGACCGCCCCAAATGCCTTCGGACGGCCGCTTTTCGAGCCAAACTGCGCCGTCGGAACGATGCAGCACCAGCCAGAACAACGGAAGCGTCCGCACTTCGGGAGCGTTTTTCTTGCGCGGCAGCTCTGCGGTACGGTTTCGCGCTTTGGCCTGGCAGATGTCGGTCATCGGGCAGCTACCGCACAGGGGCTTGCTGCGCTTGCAGACGGTGGCGCCCAAGTCCATCAGTCCCTGTGTGTAGGCGGGCATATCGCCGCCGTTTTCGGGCAGCAGCGATTCGGCCAGCGCCCACAGTTGTTTTTCGAATTTTTTGTCGGCGGCATCGCCGTCGAGCGCAAACACGCGGCAGAGCACCCGTTTGACGTTGCCGTCTAAAATGGCTTCGCGTTTGTGGAAGGCGAAAGCGGCGATTGCCGCCGCGGTGCTTCTGCCCACGCCGCAGAGTTTTTCCAACCCTTCGCGCTCGCAAGGAAACACGCCGCCGAACGTTTCAACCACCTGCCGCGCGGCTTTGTGCAGGTTGCGGGCGCGGCTGTAATAGCCTAAGCCCGCCCACAGGCCGAGCACTTCGTCCTGCTCTGCGGCGGCCAGATCGGCTACGGTGGGGAAACGGGCGGTGAAGCGCGGATAATAATCCAACACGGTGGCCACTTGGGTTTGCTGCAACATGATTTCCGACAGCCATACGTTGTAGGGGTTGCGCACCTGCCACGGCAGATGGTGGCGGCCGTGCTGTTTCTGCCAGCGTATCAGGCGGGTTGCGAAAGAAGGGTCGGTCATGGCGGACGGTTGGCGGGAAAGAAAGGGCGTATTGTAAACGGAATGCGGGGTTTTGGAATCTTTGCGGTTTGGTAAAACGGCAGGGCGAGATCTTGGCAAGCTATTCCGACACTTCAACGCATCTGCGTCAAGCCCGAGGATAGCGGAGCCGGGTATTTCAGACGGCCTGTTACACACATTCCAACGGTTGTAGCAGAGCACGCCGGGCAAATGCGCCGAGGCCTACTTGCTTTTTATTGATTCGCGCCTATATATAAATCTAATTTTCCAAATATATAAAATTAGAAAAGGATTATCATGGCCGATTTATCTATTCTCAACCTCGCCCCTTTCCGCAACGGCGAAACCTTTGCCCAAGCCGTTGACAATATGGTCGAGCTGGCACAGTTCGCCGAGAAGCACGGTTATGTGCGCTATTGGATTGCCGAACACCATAATATGCCGTTTCTCGCCAGCTCCGCCACCAGCCTGCTGATTCAGCGCGTATTGGATAAAACCGAATCCATCCGCGTCGGCTCCGGCGGCGTGATGTTGCCCAACCACTCGCCGTTTATTGTGGCCGAGCAATACGGCACGCTGGAGAGCCTGTATCCCGGCCGCGTCGATTTGGGCTTGGGGCGCGCACCGGGCACCGACCCCGCCACCGCCCGCGCCATCCGCCGCCATCACGATGACTTCGCCCACAGTTTTCCGAAAGACATCGAAGAAATCCAATATTACTTCAGCCCCTTGGACAGCGATGAAACAGGCGAGAGCTTCAGCTTCGGGCCGGTTAAGCTGGACGTGCCCAAAAGCACCAATGTGCGCGCCTACCCCGCGCCGGGCTTGAACATACCTTTATACATTTTAGGCTCCAGCACCGAGAGCGCCTATCTGGCGGCGCGTTTGGGCTTGCCGTATGCCTTTGCCTCGCATTTCGCCCCGCGCATGCTTTTGGACGCGGTTGCAATCTATCGCCGCGAGTTTAAGCCGTCCCAACATTCAGAACGGCCGAAAGTTATCATCGGCGCAAACACCATCGTAGCCGACAGCGACGAAGAAGCGCGCTTCCTTTCTTCAACCTGCCTGCAATTTTTCCTGAATGTCGTTACCGGCAGCCGCAGCGGAATGCAGCCGCCGCAAGCCGATATCGCACAGCACATTCCGCCGCATATTCTGAATATGGCCGGTGCCATGATGTCGTGCAGCCTGATCGGCGCGCCCGATACGGTTAAATTCCAACTCGACCGGTTGCAGGCGCAGGTGCAGGCCGATGAAATCATGGCGGTCAGCTATATTTATGACAAAACCGCGCAGCTGCGTTCTTATGAATTGCTGGCGGATGTGGTTAAAGCCCCGTAAGGAAGCGGGTGTTTCAGACGGCTTGCAAAGATTACAGGCCGTCTGAAAAAATATTTTCAGACGGCCTGTAAATGTAAAACCGTTTCGCTTGCCGCAACCGGGCCGTTAATGTCTTGCAGGCGGCTTCAAGCGGTCAGATTTCCCCGCCCGGCAAGGTTTCGGCCGGTTTTTCGTCGGGCAGTATCCAGTTCAGGATAATCGCCAGCACCGCACACAAACCCACGCCGGCAAAGCTGACGCTGCCCAGTTTGATAATCATGCCGCCCACGCCGGTGGTGAGCACCGAGCTGACGATAACGAGGTTTTTCGGCTGCATCAAATCTACTTTGGCGTCAATCAGCGTTTTCAGGCCGAGCGAGGCGATGGTGCCGAACAGCAGAATCATAATCCCGCCCATCACCGGCAACGGAATCGAAGCCAGAAATGCGTTGAACTTGCCGAAAAACGCCATGCAGATGGCGAAAATAGCCGCCCAGGTCATG
>JBHALY010000205.1:0-8620 GCA_041827905.1 Neisseria dentiae | reverse complement strand
GCGGGTATGAATGAAGAAACTAAACGATTGTTTATAGATAATTTCTTTGGCATTTGAATGATAAAAAGGGTTGGAAAACCAACCCAAATGTCCATTAGAAGCTAAGTTCTCGAAATACCAACCCAAATGTCCATTAAGCCTGATTTTGCAATACACCGGCCACAGCGATTACAGCCGCCGCGAGCCGCCTACTTTTGCCGTGGTCGGCGAACAAGACGGCATTGCCCCGCCGGCGCTGATGGCACAGCGCATCCGCGCCCTGCAACGTCAGGGCACGCCCGCCGAACTGCACCGCTACCCGAACACCGGCCACGGCTTCGCGCTGGGCAGCGGCACGCCCGCCGCAGGCTGGGAAAAAGCCGCCATCCGCTTTTGGCAGAAACACCGCAGCGCCGCACCTTAAGGTTAGCAAATGGTTGCTTAAACTCTGCCAAGCCCTCTCCCACGGGAGAGGGAATTAAGTAATTTTTCAGACAGGCATAATAGTTACAGCGCCAATAGCTCAAACGTATAGGTGCTATCAGCCATTCGCAACCCGACAGCAACCGCGTTCCTTCCCCCGCGGGAGAGGGTTAGGGAGAAGGCAAAACGCTCGCCATTCAGAAAATGGTTGCCAACCAAATGATTTAACGAGACAAACCAGAGAGATAGCATGAACATCAAGAAGATAATGGCCGCCTTACTTGCCACCGCAGTTGCCGCCACCGCCTCGGCGGCAGGGCAAACCGTTACCCCGCAGTCCGCGCTGGCTTTTCAGACGGCACCCGCCGAACATTTCCAAGGCAAGGCCGAGTTTGCCCGTTATCCCGCCATCCCCGGCAGCAGCGATGCCGCCGCCATCGTCCGCTTTGAAGCGGGCGCGGTTACTGATTGGCACACCCATTCGCACGGGCAGTATTTAATCGTTACCGAAGGCGAAGGGCGCACGCAGGAGTGGGGCAAACCGGTTCGAATCATCAGAAAAGGCGACGTGGTGTGGTGTCCGCCCAATGTCAAACACTGGCACGGCGCGGGCGAGCGCACCGCCATGAGCCATATTGCCATCAGCCCGCAGGCGGCCGACAACAAACCCGTTTGGCTGGAGCGCGTGCAACTGCCGAGCGCCGCCGCGCCCGATATGGCAAAACACCGCCAAACCGCGCCGCTTTCCGCCAAACAGCTGGCCATCGTGCCGATTGCCGCCCTGTCTGCCGCAGGCGATACAGGCCGTCTGAAAACTGCCATCGAACGCGGTTTGCAGCAAGGGCTGGCGGTGGGCGAAATTCAGGAAATCTTCACCCACCAATACGCCTACGCCGGTTTTCCGCGCGCGCTCAACGGCCTGAACACGCTGCAAGCCGTGCTCAAAGAGCGGCAGGCACGCGGCATCCGCGACCCGCAGGGCGAAGCCGCCGCCACGCCGCCCGATAACACCGACTACTACGCACTCGGCAGGCAAACCCTGCAAACCTTGGGTTCGCCCGCCGCCGACAGCGTGGTCGCCAATCACGAAGGCATAGACCGCGCCCTCAAAGCGCATTTGTTCGGCTACCTGTTCGCCCGCGACCAGCTGAATTACGTTAACCGCGAACTGGTCACCGTCTCCACCCTCGCCGCGCTGGGCAAAGCCGACGCCCAACTGCGCTCGCACCTGGGCATCACCCAACGTCTGGGCGTGAACGACCAACAATTGCAGCGCGTGTTTGATGTATTGGCCAAAGAATACGACCCGCAGGCAGCCGAGCAGGCGTGGCGGGTGTGGACGGAATCGAAGGGTAAATAAAAGAGCGGCGCTAAAAATCAGGCCGTCTGAAAGTTACGGTTGCTTTCAGACGGCCTGATATTTTTGTGAAACCCGAACCATACTTGAGGCCTTTGCAAAAACACCTTGAGGCCGTCTGAAAATACAGGGCAAAAAAAGGGGTGGCACGCAGCCACACCCAAACACACACACATCAAGAGGAAAGAGATAAAAAATGAAAACTACTGCTTTTCGGGGCTTTTGCCTGCTTGGCGTTTCACCCAAAAAAATAAAACCGTGGCGATAACCATCACGAAAACAATAGTGAGCAAAGATAAAATGCCGACGGGCGATTCAAATAATTCGCTGATAAGTTCCATTGTTTGCGTTTCCCTAAAATTGGTTTTGGTTATCGGTTTAGAAGCGATTATAGGTGAAAACGGTTATCAGGTTTTGATACAGGTCAAGCTTATCAAGATTGACGGGGGCAATCTGTTTTGTTGTGGAGCGGGCAACCGGCGCGGAGGGCAGGGCGGATTCGGTTATAATCGCGTTTTTTGCATAGATTCGCTGTGCCGGCCCTAGCGCGTGGCCGTCTGAAACCGATGGATATTGTATGAATAGCCTGATTACCCTGATTTCGATTCTGGTGCCGCTTTTTCTCGGTTTTTTTATCAATCTGCCGAAGCCTTATCTGAAAATTATAGATAAGGCTTTGGTTTGGCTGGTGTATGTTATTTTGCTGCTGATCGGCGTGTCGCTCTCGCAGGTGGAAAATCTGGGCGCGCAGATCGACACCATCATCGGTGCCACCGTTTTGCTGTTTGCGTGCATTATCGGCCTGAACCTAGCGGTGCTGATGTGGTTCGACCGCCGCCATCCGTGGCAGACCGCAGGCGGGGGCAAAAAGGCGCGGGTGAGCATTGCCGGCAGCATCAAGCAGGTGGGTTGTGTGGTATTGGGTTTTTTGGCCGGCGAAGCCTTGCAGGATACTTGGCTGCCGCCGGAAAGTTCGGGCACTTATTGCCTGATGCTGCTGGTGTTGCTGGTGGGCATACAGTTGCGCGGCAGCGGCATCACGCTGCGCCAGGTGCTGATTAACCGCCGCGGCGTGCAAACCAGCATCTTGATAACCGTGTCTTCGCTGCTGGGCGGGCTGCTGTTTGCCGCATTGATGCCCGAAGTGTCGTGGAGCAAAGGTTTGGCGCTTTCGTCTGCTTTCGGCTGGTATTCGCTGTCGGGCATTGTGATGACCGAAGCCTACGGCCCCGTGTGGGGCAGCATTGCGCTGCTGAACGATTTGGCGCGCGAGTTTTTCGCACTGGTGTTTATTCCCGCGCTGATGCGCCGCCACCCCAGCGCGGCGGTGGGTGTGGGCGGCGCCACCAGCCTCGATTTCACGCTGCCGGTGATTCAAAGTTCGGGCGGATTGCAGGTGGTGCCGCTGGCCATCAGCTTCGGTTTTATTATCAATGTGATCGCCCCGTTTTTAATGGTGGTTTTTTCGAGTATGCGCTTTTAGGGCGTGTCGGCTTGCCGCTGTGTATTTAATTTGGCACAATGCGGCGGATAAGTTTTAACGGTAACAGATATTTAGGGCGTGTAGTTAGAAAGCATTGCGGCGGTATTTTTGGTTAAAATCTGCATCTGCGGCGTTAAAATGCTCGCAAGATGTCCAATCTTGCTGTGCTTTTTGCCTTGCATCTGCGGATTTTTCCTCAAAAAACCGCTTCACAAGCCTTCTGACTACACGCCCTAGAATTCCAACATTATTAAAGAACACACCATGCCGCCACGCATCCAACGACACGAAAAAATCATCGCCCTTGTGCGCGAACACAGTTTCATGCCGATCGAACAGCTTGCCCGCGAACTCGACGTTACCCCGCAAACCATACGCCGCGACATCAACCAACTTTGTGAAGAAAACCTGTTGCGGCGTTATCACGGCGGCGCCACGTTGGGCGACAGTCTCGAAAACGAAGATTTCAACACCCAAAAAGCCAAGCTGCAAAGCGAAAAAGCCCATATCGCCGATTTGATTGCCGAGCATATTCCCGACAACGCCTCGCTGTTTTTGAGCATAGGCTCCACCATCGAAGCCGTGGCGATGGCGTTGGTGAAAAAGCGCAAAGGCTTGTGCATCATCACCAACAACATCCATGTGGCCGCCATCGTGTCGGGGCGCAGCGACTACACCGTGATTATCACTTCCGGCGTGGTGCGCCCGATAGACGGCGGCGTAACCGGCGTGGCCACGGTGGATTTCATCAACCAGTTCAAAACCGATTATGCCGTGTTGAGCGCCTCGGGCGTTGATGCCGACGGTTCGCTGCTCGATTTCGACTATAAAGAAGTCAGCGTGATGCAGGCCATGATGGAAAACGCCCGAATGCGCTATTTGGGTGTGGACCACAGCAAATTCGGGCGCAACGCTTTGGTGCGCATGGGCAGCATCGGCGAGTTCGACGCCGTGTTTACCGACCGCGAACCGGACGAAGCGATGTGCAAACGGCTGGAAGAAGCGGGCGTGAAATGCCTGATTGCCGATAACGGAAAATAATGCAGAGGCCGTCTGAAATGCAATATTGTTTTTCAGACGGCCCGAGACCTTTGCAAAATCCCCAGATGCGGATGCAGTTCAAGGCGTAGCAGCGCAGCGAGCGCAGACATAACATAAAGTTAGGCAAGCGAGCGGGCAGTACCCTAAAGGGCATAAACGCACAACGAAGAAATGCGCCGCATCTGGGGGCTTTGCAAAGGCCTCGGCCTTTTTGATTCGCATATCGAAATAAACGTTCCCGACCTCCGCAGAAAGGAAGCAACATGAAACTTTGGTATTCCACCACCAGCCCCTATGTGCGCAAAGTCCACGCCGTGGCCGCGCACCATGATTTGGGCGGGCGGATCGAGTTGCTGAAAGTAACCTCGTCGTTCGATGCCGCCTCGCCGCACAATCAAAACAACCCGCTCGGCCGCATTCCCGTGCTGCAAACCGACGGCGGCAAATGGCTGCTCAACAGCAACGTGATTGCCGAATACCTCGACACGCTGGGGCAGGGGCAGAAACTGTATCCGCAAGATAATAGCCGCTGGGAAGTGTTAAACCTGCACGCGCTTGCCGAAGGCATTTTGGAAAACACCGTGGCGATGATTGCCGAAAAAATGCTGCGCCCCGAAAACGAATGGTGGACGGCGCGCCACGCGCAGATTAAAGCGCGCAACGAAAGCGCGCTCAAACTGCTGGCCGAGCGGGTGCAACCCTACGGCACGGCTTTGAACATCGGCACCCTTTATGCCGCGTGTGCGGTGGATTTTTTATTGTTCCGCAACAACTTAACCGAAGCGGAAACCGCAATCGCCGCCGCCGGCCTCGACGTTTGGGCGGCAGAAATGAACCGCGCCCACGCTTGTTTGGCCGAAACCAAACCGTATGTTTCGGCATAAATGCGCCGTGAAACCGGCACGCAAGGCCGTCTGAAAATAATGCCGAAATAAGGTACAATCACACCTTTGCCAACGCATTATTTTCAGACGGCCTTATGATTATCCGGCCGTCTCCCCCGTAAAGCACAACACCATGATGAACAAAGACCAATTCGCCGACAACCACTTTATCCGCACCATTATCGAAGACGATTTGCAAAGCGGCAAACACCAAACCGTCCACACCCGCTTTCCGCCCGAGCCGAACGGCTACCTGCACATCGGCCACGCCAAATCCATCTGCCTGAACTTCGGGTTGGCCTATGTTTACGACGGCCTGTGCAACCTGCGTTTCGACGACACCAACCCTGAAAAAGAAAACCAGGAATATGTTGATTCGATTAAAGAAGACGTTCACTGGTTGGGGTTTGAGTGGGACGGCGAGCCGCGCTATGCCTCCGACTATTTCGACCAACTCTTCGATTACGCCATCGGCCTGATTCAAGACGGCAAAGCCTATGTCGATGATTTGACTGCCGAAGAAATGCGCGAATACCGCGGCACGCTTACCGAGCCGGGCAAAAACAGCCCATACCGCGACCGCAGCGTCGAAGAAAACCTCGATTTGTTCTACAAAATGCGCGACGGCGCCTTCCCCGACGGCAGCAAAACCCTGCGCCTGAAAATCGACATGACCTCGGGCAACGTCAATATGCGCGACCCGGTGATTTACCGTATCCGCCGCGCCCACCACCACAACACCGGCGACAAATGGTGCATCTACCCGATGTATGACTACACGCACGCCATTTCCGACGCCATCGAAGGCATCACCCATTCGCTGTGCACGCTCGAATTCGAAGCCCACCGCCCGCTGTATGATTGGGTGCTCGACAACATCCCCGCGCCGCACCCCACGCGCCCGCGCCAATACGAATTTTCGCGTTTGGAACTGCTGTATTCGATTACCTCCAAACGCAAACTCAACCAACTGGTTTCAGACGGCCATGTTTCCGGTTGGGACGATCCGCGTATGCCCACCATTTCCGGTATGCGCCGCCGCGGCTACACGCCCGAAGGCCTGCGCCTGTTTGCCAAGCGCGCGGGCATTTCCAAATCGGAAAACGTGGTCGATATGAGCGTGCTCGAAGGCGCCATCCGCGAAGAGCTGGAAAACTCCGCCCCGCGCCTGATGGCCGTGCTGAATCCGATTAAAGTAACGCTTACCAATTTTTCAGACGGCCTCACCCAAAGCCGCAGCGCACCGTTCCACCCGCACCACGAAGAAATGGGCGAGCGCGAAGTGCCGATTGCCAAAACCATCTATATCGAAGCCGACGATTTCAGCGAAAACCTGCCCGCCGGCTGGCAGCGTTTGACCGTGGGCGGCGAAGTGCGCCTGCGTTACAGCTATGTGATCAAGTGCGACGAAGCGGTAAAAGACGGCAACGGCAACATCGTCGAACTCAAATGCAGCATCGACCACGACACCTTGGGCAAAAAGCCCGAAGGCCGCAAAGTGAAAGGCGTGATCCATTGGGTTTCCGCCGAACACGCCGCCGAAATCAAAGTGCGCCTCTACGAGCGCCTGTTCACCGTCGAACGCCCCGACGCCGTGCGCGGCGAAGACGGCGCCTACCTGCCGTTCACCGATTTTCTCAACCCCGAATCGGCGAAAGAAATCACCGCCTACGCCGAAGCCACCGCAGGCAACCTGCCCGCCGAAAGCCGCTGGCAGTTCGAGCGCTTGGGCTATTTCGTTACCGACCGCCGCGACCACAGGCCGGATGCGCCGGTGTTCAACCGCACCGTGGGTTTGAAAGACACCTGGCAGAAATAAGCATGAGGCCGTCTGAAAGCTTTTTCAGACGGCCTGAAACAGATTTTAAACGGGCAGGGCGGAAGCTTGGACACAAACTGCATAAATCCATTTGACACCGCCTGCCGAACTCCCTAAAATTCAACTCCGACAAACACCTTGTCATTCTTTCTGCCGCATCGGCAATCGAATCCCTAAACATCTTTGAAATTTCAGACGGCGCACCGCCGCCTGCCTGATTTTCCGTTCTTACCCATCATTATTACACTACTTCTATTTTATGCACGTTTCCGAACTACAAACCCAACACATTTCCCAATTGGTGGAAATGGCCGAACAGCACGGCATTGAAAATGCCAACCGCTTCCGCAAACAAGACCTGGTTTTCGCCATTGTGCGCCAGATGATGAAGCAGGGCGAATCGTTCACCTGCTCCGGCACGCTCGAAATCCTGCCCGACGGCTTCGGCTTTTTGCGCAGCGCCGACACTTCTTATCTGGCCGGGCCCGACGATATTTATGTGTCGCCCAGCCAAATCCGCCGCTTCAACCTGCACACCGGCGACACCATCGAAGGCAGCGTGCGCGTGCCGAAAGACAACGAGCGCTATTTTGCGCTGGTGCGTTTGGACAGCATCAACGGCGACAACCCCGAAGCGTGCAAACACAAAATTCTGTTTGAAAACCTCACTCCGCTGTTTCCCACCAAGCAGTTCAAACTCGAGCGCGACATCAAGGCCGAAGAAAACATCACCAGCCGCGCCATCGATTTGGTTTCGCCCATCGGCTTCGGCCAGCGCGCGCTGTTGGTGGCACCGCCGAAAACCGGTAAAACCGTGATGCTGCAAAACATCGCCCACGCCATTACCGCCAATTATCCCGAGGTGGAACTGATTGTTTTGCTGATCGACGAGCGCCCCGAAGAAGTAACCGAAATGTCGCGCAGCGTGCGCGGCGAAGTGGTGGCTTCCACCTTCGACGAACCGGCGCAGCGCCATGTGCAGGTGGCCGAAATGGTGATTGAGAAGGCCAAGCGTATGGTCGAGCACAAAAAAGACGTGGTGATTCTGCTCGATTCCATCACCCGCCTGGCGCGCGCCTACAACACCGTGGTGCCGGCTTCGGGCAAAATCCTCACCGGCGGCGTGGACGCCAACGCGCTGCACCGCCCGAAACGCTTTTTCGGCGCGGCGCGTAATGTGGAAGAGGGCGGTTCGCTCACCATCATCGCCACTGCGCTGGTGGACACCGGCAGCCGCATGGATGACGTGATTTTTGAAGAATTCAAAGGCACGGGCAATATGGAGCTTAACCTCGACCGCCGCATCGCCGAAAAACGCGTGTTCCCCGCCATCAATATCAACCGCTCCGGCACGCGCCGCGAAGAGCTGCTGGTGCCCAACGACCAGCTCCAGCGTATGTGGCTGCTGCGCAAGTTCCTGCACCCGATGGACGAAATCGAAGCCACCGAGTTTTTGGTGGGCAAGCTCAAAGATTCCAAAGACAACAACGAATTTTTTGAATTGATGCGTGGCAAATAAAATAACCATACAGGCCGTCTGAAAACTTTCAGACGGCCTTCTGACAACAAAGGCTCGATGGCTTATGCAAAAAATGAACTGGCAGCAACTGCTTTCCACCCAACGTTTCCGTTTG
>JBHALY010000204.1:0-9543 GCA_041827905.1 Neisseria dentiae | reverse complement strand
GCGCAGGCGGGAATCCAGGTGCTTGGCATCCAAGTATTTGTTTAATCAATACTTCAATATTTCCATCTGGATTCCCGCCTGCGCGGGAATGACGGGATTTAAACATTTCAGACGGCCTTAAGGTATTTTTGCAAAGGTCTCTTAAAATGATTATTTCCGTCATACTCGGGCTTGTCCCGAATATGACGCTTATCCTTTTTATTAAGTTTATTTATATATGGCGGAATCACTAGAAAAGGCCGTCTGAAACCGTTTCAGACGGCCTGAGATCATATCAAGCAACACTTAACGGTTGACCGCCTTATCGGCGATATCCGTGCGGTATTGCATGCCGTTAAAGCGGATTTTCTCCAGCGCCTGATAAGCTTTGGCTTTGGCTGCGGCCACACCGTCGCCCAAACCGACCACGCACAATACGCGGCCGCCGTTGGTAAGGATTTCGCCCGCCTCTCCGGCGGCGGTGCCGGCATGAAACACTTTGCCGATTTGGTCGGCTTCTTGCAAGCCGCTGATAACGTCGCCTTTTTTCGGCGTTTCGGGGTAGTTTTCCGCTGCCAGCACCACGCCGACGGCGGTTTGCGGGTTCCATTCGGCGGTCACTTCATCCAGCCTGCCGTCGATGGCGGCGGCCACCAAATCCGACAAATCGCTGTCGAGACGGCTCATAATCGGCTGGGTTTCGGGGTCGCCGAAACGGCAGTTGAATTCGATGGTATAGGGCGCGCCGTTGGCATCAATCATCAGGCCGGCGTATAAAAATCCCGTAAACTCATGGCCTTCCGCTTTCATGCCCCGCACGGTGGGCAGAATAATTTCGTTCATGGCGCGCTCGTACACGGCTGGCGTAACCACCGGCACGGGGCTGTATGCACCCATGCCGCCGGTATTGGGGCCGTTATCACCGTCGAGCAGGCGTTTGTGGTCTTGGCTGGTGGCCATCGGCAACACATGTTCGCCGTCCACCATCACGATAAAGCTGGCTTCTTCTCCTTGCAAAAAGTCTTCAATCACCACGCGCGCGCCGGCATTGCCCATTTTGTTACCCAGCAGCATATCATCGACGGCGGCATGGGCTTCATCCAAAGTCATCGCCACAATCACGCCTTTGCCCGCCGCCAAGCCGTCGGCCTTAATCACAATCGGCGCGCCTTTGCAGTTGAGATATTCGTGGGCTTGTTCTGCGTTTTCAAAGGTTTGGTATTGCGCGGTGGGAATGCCGTGTTTGGCCATAAAGGCTTTGGCGAAATCTTTCGAGCTTTCCAGTTGCGCGGCGTAGCGGGTGGGGCCGAATATTTTCAAACCGGCGGCACGGAAATCATCGACGATACCGGCGGCAAGCGGCGCTTCGGGGCCGACCAGCGTGAAAGCGATGTTTTCGCGCCGGCAGAAATCAATCAAATCGGCATGGGCGGTGAGCGCCAGATTGTGCAGCTTGGGTTCGGTTGCCGTGCCTGCGTTGCCGGGGGCAACGAAAACGGTTTCTACTTTGGGGGATTGGGCGAGCTTCCAAGCCAGAGCGTGTTCGCGGCCGCCGCTGCCGATAACGAGTAATTTCATGATTATTCCTTGATTAGAAACAGGATTTTGAATAGGTTCGAGCATTGGATTATAACCGATTTGAGGCCGCTGCCCCAGCATAAAAACCGGAATCTTTACCGCCAAAGGCCTTTGAAAAATATCTTACAGGCCGAGACCTTGGCAAAAATACCTTAAGGCCGTCTGAAATGCTTAAATCCCGTCATTAGCTTCGCAAGTCCGCCAATATTTTCAGACGGCCTCTTCAAGCAGCACCTCAATCGCGCGCGTCTGCTCCCAAGCAGCCAGGCAGGCGGTGTAATTTGCCAGCGGAATGCTCACCGTTAAGCGGCAGTCGAGCTGCAAATCCTGCGCCACCACTTCCGCCTGATGCTGTTTGGCGATTCGGATGGCATCGTTCAGATGTGGGTAGCCGCAGCGCAGCCAAACGGTTTTTTCAATGTTTTTTTCTAATTTTTCAGCCAGTTGCAACGCTTCGGCGGTGGCGGTTTTATAAGCATGAATCAAGCCCGGCACGCCCAACAGCGTGCCGCCGAAATAGCGCACCACCACAACTAACACATCGGTCAGCCCCGCCGAATCAATCTGCCCCAGAATCGGGCGGCCGGCGCTGCCGGAAGGTTCGCCGTCGTCGTTAGCACGGAAAGTGTTGCCGTCGGTGCCCAAACGGTAGGCATAGCACCAATGGCGGGCCTTGTGGTGTGCCTCGCGCAGGGCATCAACATGTTTTTTGACGGCCTCGGCGGTTTTCACGGGATAAGCGAAGGCGATAAAGCGGCTGCCTTTGTCTTTGAATTCGGCCTGCACCGGCGCCGCGATGGTGTGGTAAACCGTGGCGTTCATGTTTACACCGCCTCCACCGCCCGCCGCACCGCCGCCAACAGCGCATCAACGTCTTCTTCGCGCGTATCGAAACTGCACACGAAACGCGATGTGCCTTGTGCGTCCCAATCATAAAAATAAGTATGCTCGCGCACCTTATCCGCCGCGCCTTGCGGCAGTTTCACAAACACGGCATTCGCTTCGGTGGGGTAAACCAATTCCACGCTGCCAATGGCTTGCAGGCCGTCTGAAAGCCTTTTCGCCATCTCGTTGGCCTGCTGCGCCGTCTCTCGCCACAAATCCCCTTCCAACAGCGCAATAAACTGCGCCGAAATAAAGCGCATTTTGGAAGCCAGTTGCAGATTGAGTTTGCGCAGATATTTGAGGCCGTCTGAAACTTTATCGGGGTTCAAAACCACCACACACTCACCGAGCAGCAGGCCGTTTTTGGTGCCGCCGAACGACAAAATATCCACCCCCGCATCGGTGGTGATTTCGCGCAACGGCACATCCAGCGCAGCGGCGGCATTGGCCAGGCGCGCGCCGTCCATATGCAGTGCCACGCCGTGTTGGCGGCAAAACGCGCCGATAGTGCGGATTTCCTGCGGCGTATAGACCGTACCCAGCTCGGTGCTTTGCGTGATGCTTACCACCAACGGCTGGGCGCGGTGCTCGAAGCCGTAACCGTGCGCCTCACGGGCGATAAGTTCGGGCGTGAGCTTGCCGTTTTCCGCCGCAACCGTCCACAGCTTAAATCCGCCCACCGCCTGCGGCGCGGTGCTTTCGTCTGCATTGATGTGCGCCGTTTCGGCACATATCACCGCCCCCCAGCGCGGCAGGCAGGCCTGCAAAGCCAACACGTTCGCGCCCGTGCCGTTAAACACCGGAAACGCCTCGGCCCGTTCGCCGAAATGCCGCTTGACCAGCGTTTGCAAATGTGCGGTATAAGGGTCGTTGCCATATGCGCCCACATGGCCGCCGTTGGCCGCCGTAATAGCGGCCAGAATATCGGGATGAATGCCGGAATAATTGTCGGAAGCGAAAGTATGCGAGCAGGGATTGTGCAGCGGAGTCATGATCGTGCTTTCATGGAACATAGAGATTAAAGGCCGTCTGAAACCTTTCAGACGGCCTGTTTCGTTGGGGCGGATTTTAACACAGAGCTAATATCTTATAGGTTTATAATCCGTTTCCCGATCTATCGAAGTATTAAACAGGCCAACCCGCTTGCCATGCCTGTCCAAGCCCGTATATTCCAAACTCGCATCTTCGTAGCGTTTGAATTTGTACACCGCATCGTTCATCAGGGTTTCGTTGAACACATTCAACCGTGCCAATAAGGCGAAATCGTTCTGCGTTAAGCCCGTAACCTTGCGGAACAAATCCGGTTCCAATTGGGTAATCACATCGCGCAGGCTGTGTTCACGGTAATCGGTCAGATACATAAACACAGGAATGCGGGTGGCGAATTTAATCAGTTTTTCCTGAATTTGTTTGCGCAGGGATTTGTATTCTTTTTCCTCTTGGCTTAATTCTTTCTTTTCAGACGGCGTTAAATCATCGCCTTTTTCTTTTTTGGTTTTCTTGACCGCTTCGGATTTATTGATAATGGTTTCAATGTCTTGATTTAACGAACGAAACCCTTCAATCCGCATCAATGCATCCATCGCTTCGGGCGTATCCATCAGTTTTTGCAAGGTCATATTGTCCACGTTGACCAACAGCGCGCTTTCCCAACGCCGCGCCAGCAGGGTGGCAGTCGTTCCGCTCATCGCCATGTCCAGCACGCCTGCCGCGTCTATCTGGCGCATGGTGCTGCCGTCATAGGCGAGTACAGGCAGAAACTGAATAAAATCAGCTACTTTTTGTTCCGGATTGTGATTTTCGGTATCCAAACTGCACGCATATTCCGCCATTTGCCGCAGGGCGCGGTCGGGGGCGAAGTCAAACACATAGCATTGGTTTTTAATGATTAGCTCATTGTTCGGGTCGTTTGGGTTATGCCCGCGCAGTACCCACGGCGTTTGCACACGGAAGGCTGCCTGAAAATAGGTTTCCGGGCTGGACGAATTGCGCAGCATCAGGATGCCCGTCCACGGCGCAACCGATACGCCTGTGGTCAGCTTGCCGCAAGACAGGGTAATCGTTTTGCGTTCCAACGGTTTTTTTGTCATCGCTTTTTGCACCGGCGGCAACGCATCCACGCCAATGCCCGCATCCGCCCCGGCCGCCACAATGATTTCATATTGATGAAAAAACACGTTTTTGCGACTGGCCAACAGGTTCTTCATGGCAAAACAGGAAGCCACATTGGGCAGAAACCAAAACGTATGCAACAGGTTATCCAGCAAATCGGTATCGGAAAACGGCATTTTCGGCTTTCTGCTGCCCATTTTCAGCGTGTCTTCGGTAATTTCAGGCAGCTTGTTTTGGATAAACTCCAGCCATTTCTGCACTTCGTTCTCATAAACAAACTTCGCTAAATCCCCTTCTCCCGTGGCGCGGAAAAATTCGTTCAAATCGAATTCGTCAAACTCGCCCTTACGCGCAATATCGCGCAAGCTGTCGGGCAACTGATAGGTCATCATCACCATTTTCGGCAGCGATGCATACGGATTGATGCCGCCTGAAGCATTCCACTCCGCTTTGGCACGCTGCTCATCCGAATAGGTCCAGTTGAAAATCTGCTCTTCAATAAACTCGCCCGACGCAATCGCGCGAAACGGTGTACCGGATAAATATAGGTAATGGTGCGTGGTCATCGGCAGCAGTTCCGCATCAAAATCGTCCGCCGTTTCCCATTCCATTTCTTTCATTTCGGCCATCATTTCCCTGAAATGCCGCTTTTCATCCTTTTCTGCCAAACCTTTTCCGCTTTCGCCCTCAAACAGGGCTTTGGCATTGTCGCGCCACGCACCGTAATGGTATTCGTCAAAAATCACGCAATCCCAATTAATCGCGTGCGCCCATTCGTTTTTCAGCTTGATACCGCCCGATTTGCTCTTGCCCAAAAAATCCTGCAACGATGCAAAACACACAATCGGCTTGGATTTGTCCGCTGTTTCATAAGTCAAATCGCCGTCGCGTGCGATAAACTGCCAGCCGGCAAAATCCGCATGGTTTTGCAAATCTTCCTGCCAAGCGTTTTGCACCGCAGGCTTAAACGTCAAAATCAACACCCGTTTCCAGCCCGATTTTTTCTCCAACTGATACGCCGCAAAAGTTTTACCGAAACGCATTTTCGCATTCCATAAAAAGCGCGGCGACTTGCCCCGATTGTGTTCATCGGCCTTAAAACTCTCAAAATACGCCATCGTTTTGTCCACCGCCGCCGCCTGCTCGGGACGCATACCGAACGACAGCGTGCGCCGCTCTTCATTGCGCCGGCCCGATTTGACCTCCAACAACGCAGCTTGTACATCGTTCAGGCTGCATCTGAACCACTCGCCATTAACACGTTCAATGCCGTGTTGTGTCAAAACACGGTGCACATCGTGGTCGGTAAACAGACTGCCGTCGTCGCGCAGCGCGGTTTCGTCCAGTTCAACCGTCCATGTTTGTTCGGGCATTTTGACCGCCGCCATTTGCTCGCGCACACGGATGGCGGCAGATGTGCGCGTGGTGTAACCCACTTTCAGGCAGCCTGCAAAGCGTGCATCCGAATAGGCGTAAATGCGCGGCAGTTGCAATGCTTGGAAAGGAATTTCAGGATTTTGGTTTTCAGACGGCATAGTTTGTTGTTCGGTCATTTTGATCCCCAAGATTGACGATGAATTCAGGCAAATGCATAGTGTTGCTATACAGAAGCGGCAACTGCAATTAACCGCCTTAAATAACGCAGTCAGCCCACAAGATATGAACGCTCCGTCATGGCGGCTGCACCAGCTTTCAGGCAGCCTGAAAGACCATTGGAGCATTACCGTAAACGGCAACTGGCGACTCACGTTCCGCTTTGAAAACGGGCATGCCGAAGTCGTTGATTATCAGGACTATCACTAGGAGCACACAATGTACAATCCAGCCCACCCCGGATTGGTTTTACGCGAATATTTGGAAAACATCAGCGTAACCGAAGCGGCACAACGATTAAGCGTAACCCGTGCCGCCTTATCGCGCATTCTCAATGGTAAAGCCGCCATCAGCGCGGAAATGGCAGTTCGCCTGTCGGTTTTGCTCAACACCAGCAGCCAAATGTGGCTGAATATGCAAGCTGCCTACGACTTATGGCAAGCCGAACAGCGCAATCATGATTTTGTGATCCCGCTGTCGCAACCGCTACCTACTTGATTGGCTGGTTTTGCCTGATGCCGTCTGAAAGCAGGCTCGTTTTCAGGTGGCATTTTGTTTCACACGGTAACGCTGAATAACAGGTTTTTGTCGGGCATAAATGCCCGACCTACTCCTCTAAATAGGCATATCGGCATAGGTATCCGGTGTGCTGTCCGGCTTGGTCTTATCGGTCATAGGTCACACCTCCGAAAGCCACACGGCACCGGCTGCTGTCGTTGAATTGGTAAACTACTGTCGGAACCGCACCCCCGCTGGCGGGATCCAGATACTCCACTGCCTCCGGGCACAGGCTGACGGCGGCGTTCCGTGCCCAACGGTAAGCACCCTCAGAGGTGTAACCTGATTTTTTAGCCTTGTCGTACGCGTCGGCTACCATTTGTGCAGATGATTTCATACCCATTTTCCTTTCAAATTATTCAGGTTCATAAATGCGCGGTAAATTTAACGGCCTGAAAGCAACTGCGTTTTCAGACTGTGTATTGTGTTGTTCAGTCATTTTCCAACTCCATCGGACGCACCATTTTCTCAATAAAGGCGATTTATGGAGCGTGAATGGCTCACTTACATGGTTTAAAGTTGATTGCACTTTAAATCACATTTGCCAAACATCGACTTATGCGAGCGAGCTGCTCACGCGCCATTACAACTCCTTATTTGGCAACACCATACTTTCAATATAAGCAATTTCTTCATCGGTTAAACCATATTTCTCATACAGTTCCTTATCCGTCCATGATTTTGAAAAATCCTGCATCGGCACATATTCATAGGCTTGTTTGGTGGCGTGCTGCGTATTCTTCTTCAATGTCAACATAAAATGCAGAAACCGGGTATTGATATACGACATCACATTTTTGCAAGTTTGCTCATCATCAAACGGGCCAACGACCAAATAAGTTTCCGTGCACGCAGAATTTTTTCCGGCATAAATTGGCTTGACCCAATCTGTTTTACTGTCGCCACTGCCTACTGCATACGGCATAATGACTTTATGTTTATCAATCCAAATCGTATTAACCTGAATGATTTCACGCTTCACATAACCTGCTCCCCCATTCTGATACAGCAATACATTTTGTGCATTGGTATAAGGATTGGTATTGCCTTTGACATCAGTTGTCAAACCAAATGGCTTACGTGAACTTACTTTATCTGCAAATGATTGTTCCTGCTTCTCTTTCACTTTCCGCAAAATACCAATCGCTTCGTTGTAGCGCACAAATACTTCTATACCTTGCTCTTTTAATGGTCGGATCATTTGTGAAATAAGATTACCGCTTTCATAAGTACTAATCAGGCAGTCTGCATCTTGTTTGCGGTTATCCCACAAAAAATAACTCACACCACCCTTGATTTCCACACCGGGAAAACAGTCCGCCGCATTGGGAAAATCGTGGATTTCTCTAATCCGCCTGTCGTTCAACATCTCATCACGAAATTCATCCAAGCCCTTACCGCCCGCAAACCAGTGCGACGGGGTAATCATGACCAAATAATCGGGATTGAGCTTTTTCGCTTGGCGGATAAATTCATGGTAAATCGGCTTCGCGCTGGCCTGTGCGCCGCCGTCGCTCAACTGATACGGCGGGTTGCCGATAATCACATCAAATTTCATATCATCCGTTTCCAATATCCGTCGCGCCCAATCGCCGTGAATAAAGGCGTAGGCGTGGTTTTCCAGGGTTTCGCCATCACGGTCGTACACTTCTTGGCTGGCGCCGCAGTCCGTGCATTTGCCGTTTTTCCAAGTATGTTCAATCCGTCGGTAACGGATATTGCCTTGCGCTTGATGTTCGCCAAAGCCGCTGCAAACAGAAAGGCTGCTGTTGGCGTATTTGGCGCAATACAGGCTGCGGCGGCTGATATGTCCTGTTAATTCGGTAATGGCGATGCCGTAGAGCTGCTGCGTAAAAATATGGTTCAGCCGTGCCTGCAAATCGGGGATTTGATCTGCCAAGCCGACAATCAGCCGCTTGGCGATTTCACGCAGAAACACGCCCGATTTGCACACAGGATCTAAAAAACGTGCGTTTTGATTGCACCAAAGTGTTTCAGGTAGCCTGTCGAGCATTTGATTGACGACTTCGGGCGGCGTAAACACTTCATCATTAGATAAATTCGCCAAACAACTTAATACATCGGGGTTGTAGTTGGTTTTGAAAAAGTTGCTCATTTACCCAGCTCCCAAAAATTGACAGCGGGGTAATCATCTTTAACCGGCTCAGGGATATAAGCCTCTTCGCCCAAATCGGAAAACAACGGCAGTTCGCGTTCACTGGCTTTATTGACCAAATCGGGATAAACATAGTCGCGCCGTTTGATTTTGCTGCCGTTTACCGCTTTCCATTCGGCAAACACAATCGGTTCGCCGTTTGCGGTTTGTAGCTTGAGTGCATCGCCGCAAAGTATGTTTTGCGACAGTATGTAATATGCCGCATTTAAAACTTCGGCTTTGGCGGTTTTGGGAAAGGCGGCTTGGTAATGTCCGGTAAAAATCTGATGCAGTCTTGACACGCATTCGGCCACATTATCGGGTAGCAGCTCTATACCGTAGATGCTGCCAACCGCCAGCAGCGCGGTACGCTCATAGTCGTGTTGGATTTTTTTGTGTTTTTGAGCAGCCGTCTGCAATTTGCGGCGCAGGATTTCGGCCAGAAAATTGCCGCTGCCGCAGGCAGGCTCGAGAAAGGTAGTTTCGGGATTGGCGGCTTGGTCGGCCACTAAATCCAGCATGGCATTGACTTCGCGCTCGTGGGTATAGACTTCGCCGTGGTCGGCAACGCGCTGTTTGGATTTAACCTGCATGAAACACCTCCATGCGGTTAAAAAAGATATGGCTTTGAGTAGCCTTAAAAAAGATTTTTGCTAGTTTGAGATTTAGATTAGGCAGGCAGG
>JBHALY010000203.1:0-12108 GCA_041827905.1 Neisseria dentiae | reverse complement strand
TGCGGCCAAATTGGGCTACACCATCGACGTGGAAACCCAAGGTTCGGTCGGTGCCAAAAGCATTCTGAGCGAGGAATCGATTGCGCGTGCCGATTATGTGATTCTGGCTACCGATATCGAAGTGGACACTTCGCGTTTTGCAGGTAAAAAAGTTTATCGCTGCCCCACCGGTTTTGCCTTGAAACAAACCGACAAAGCGTTTGCCGAAGCCGTTGCCAACGCCCGTGTGCAAGGCGGTTCCGCCGCTGCTTCCGCCGGCCAGGCTGCCGCTCCGGCCAAAGAAAAATCCGGCTTCTACAAACACCTGCTTACCGGCGTATCGTTTATGCTGTCTTTGGTGGTGGCCGGCGGTTTGCTGATCGCCATGTCGTTTATCTTCGGCATCAACGCCTTTGAAGAAAAAGGCTCGCTGGCCGCCGTATTGATGGAAACCGGTAAAGCCGCCTTCGGCCTGATGGTGCCGATTCTGGCAGGCTATATCGCCTATTCGATTGCCGACCGCCCGGGCCTTGCGCCAGGCTTAATCGGCGGCGCGCTGGCGGTGCAACTGCAATCGGGCTTTTTGGGCGGTATCGTCGCCGGTTTCCTCGCCGGTTATCTGGCGCTGCTGCTGGTCAAACACATCAAGCTGCCCGTAACCATGGAAGCCTTGAAGCCGATTCTGATTGTTCCCCTGATCAGCTCGCTGGCCGTCGGCCTGATTATGTTCTACATCGTCGGCGAGCCGGTGGCGCAACTGTTTGCCGCCATGAATAACTTTCTCACCAGCATGGGCACGGCCAACGCGGTTCTGCTCGGTGTGATTATCGGTGCGATGATGTGTGTAGACTTGGGCGGTCCCATCAACAAAGCGGCCTACACTTTCTCGGTGGGCCTGCTGACCACGCAAAACTACTTCCCGATGGCAGCCGCCATGGCCGGCGGCATGGTGCCGGCCATCGGTATTGCGATTGCCACCATGCTGGCCAAACGCAAGTTTAGCGAAAGCGAAGTGAGCGCCGGCAAAGCCTCTTTCGTGCTTGGCTTGTGCTTTATTTCGGAAGGTGCGATTCCGTTTGCCGCCCGCGACCCGATGCGCGTGATTCCCTGCTGTATCGCCGGCGGTGCACTCACCGGCGCACTGGTGGCGCTATTTCAAAACGAATTGCACGCCCCGCACGGCGGCATCTTCGTGTTGCTGATTCCGAACGCCATCAACAAGCCCCTGATGTATCTGCTCGCCATCGCCGCCGGCAGCCTGCTCACCGGCGTGCTGTATGCGGTATTGAAACGCAAAGACCAAGCCGCAGCAGCGCCCGCTATTGAGACGGTAGCCGGTTAAGCGCTTGTTTCTGTAAGTGGGTTTGCGCATTGCTCGAAGAGAGTGATTTTGTAAGCCGAGAGTTTTACAGAATTCATTGAGGCCGTCTGAAAAATAAATATTTTTCAGACGGCCTCAAATGTTGTAAAAACCTGCCGAAACTTAAAAAGTGAAGACCTTTGCAAAACTACCTTCAGGCCGTCTGAAATGTTTGATTCCGTCATTATCGGGCTTGACCCGATAATCCAGTATTTGCATTCAGGCGAAAGGTGAATCTTTCAGAAACATCCAGCGCTGGATTGCCGGGTCAAGCCCGGCAATGACGGGCTGGTGCTACCGGAAACCGTGTATCCGCGTTAAGTTTTCAGACGGCCTGAAGGTAGTTTTGCAAAGGCTTCGGGGTATTTGTTATTTCTTCCGTAACAAAAAAAGATATCCGGGTTAAGCCGGTATATCATTGTAAAGGCCGTCTGAAAAACGTTTGCTTTCAGACGGCCTAAAGTAACCAAGCGGCAACAGAATCGGTTTTGCACGCCTAGCCCTGTCCCGACGGATAGGCATCTTGCCTTTGTTAAATTGAATCCGCTATCGGCGGCTTATGCCCCGCGTTTGCCCGCGCGCCGGGCACGGATAACTTCGATCACGCCGGGCAGCACCGAAATCACGATAATCGCGCCCAGCACCAGGCCGAGGTTGTTTTTCACCACCGGAATGTTGGCGAAGAAGTAGCCCGCATAAGAAAACAGCACCACCCATAATACCGCGCCGATAACGTTGTAGCGGATAAAGCGGCCGTAGTGCATATTCGCCATGCCCGCCACAAACGGCGCAAACGTGCGCACGATGGGCACGAAGCGGGCGATGATGATGGTTTTGCCGCCGTATTTTTCGTAAAACTGGTGGGTTTTGTCGAGATAGCTGCGTTTGAAGATTTTGGAATCGGGGTTGGCGAAGAGTTTGGCGCCGAAATATTTGCCGACGGCGAAGTTGACCGCATCGCCGATAATCGCCGCCGCAATCAGCAGCAGCACCATCATATGAATGTTCATTTCACCGATGGCGGCGATACCGCCTGCGGCGAACAGCAGCGAATCGCCCGGCAGAAACGGCGTAACCACCAGCCCGGTTTCGCAGAAAATAATCAGAAATAAAATGCCGTAAATCCACGCGCCGTATTGGGCGGCCAATTGGGTGAGGTGCTGGTCGATATGCAGGATAAAGTCGATAACCGCTGAAATAAATTCCATTTTGAAGTGTGCTTTCGGGGTGTTTGTAAAGACAGGCCGTCTGAAAACCGCAGGGCTGCGTTTCAGACGGCATAAGCGGGCATAAAGTTCGTTATTTTAAGTGAAAACGCCGCACTCTGCCAAACGCCGCCGCTTGCTGCCGTTTGTTGAAACAACGTACAATGCGGTGTTTTGAAAGCCGCGCGAAAACACACCGTGAACCAGCTGATTTTTGACTTTGCCGCCCGAGATTATCCGTCGTTCGACAAATTTCTGGGCACGTCTAACGCCGAGCTGCTGTATATGCTGCAACAGGCGCACGGGCAGTTTGTTTATGTGTGGGGGCAGCAGGGTTCGGGCAAGAGCCATTTGTTGCAGGCGTGGGTGGCGCAGGCTTTGCAGGCGGGCAAAACCGCCTTGTATGTCGATGCCGCAAACACCCCGCTGAACGAAACGGCGCTCGAAGCCGAATATCTGGCGGTGGATCAGATAGACAGGCTCGACGGCGGCGAGCAGGCCGTGCTGTTTGAAATTTTCAACCGCTTCCGCAACAGCGGGCGCGGTTTTTTGCTGCTCAGCGCCGACGTGCCGCCGCACGGGCTGGCGCTGCGCGAAGATTTGCGCACACGCATAGGCTATTGTTTGGTTTACGATGTCAAACCGTTGAGCGACCAAGAAAAAATCGACGCATTAATGAGCATGGCCGCCGCCCGCCAGATGGTGGTCGAACCCGAAATCTTCCATTATCTGCTCAACCATTGGCGGCGCGACACTGACAGCCTGATGCAGATGCTCGACACCTTAGACCGCTACGCCGTTACGGTGGGCAAACGCATCACCCTGCCGCTGTTGCGGCAGCTTCTCAAGGAACAAGCATGAAAAACCTCGCCATTTTCGATTTGGACAACACCTTAATCAACACCGATTCCGACCACTCGTGGCCGCAATACCTGATTCAGAAAGGCGTGGTCGATGCAGAATACACCCGCGCCCAAAACGACAAATTCTACCGTGACTACCAAAACGGCTGCTTGAACATCGATGAGTTTCTGAAATTCCATCTGGAGCCGCTCAGCCGTTTCAGCAAAGAAGAGCTGGCCGAAATGCACCGCGAATTTACCGCTGCCTTCATCGCCCCGCATATTTCGCCCATGCAGAAAATGCTGGTGGAAAGCCACCGCAACGCGGGCGATGAACTGCTGGTGATTTCCTCTACCAACGAATTCATCATCACCCCCATCTGCCACCTGTTCGGTATCGAAAACATCATCGGCACGCAGCTGGAAACCGGCGATAACGGCCGTTACACCGGCAATTATGTCGGCACGCCCAGCCTGAAAGAAGGCAAAATCACCCGCCTGAACGAATGGCTGGCAGAGCGCGGCGAAACGCTCGCAAGCTACGGAAAAACCTATTTTTACAGCGATTCCAAAAACGACCTGCCGCTGCTGCGGCTGGTGAGCGACCCGGTGGCCGTCAACCCCGACGAAGTGTTGCAGCAGGAGGCCGAAGCTCAAGGCTGGCCTGTGTTGAACTTCAAACTTTAAAAGGCCGTCTGAAAAATGCCCCGTTTCAAGCCCGTTATCATCACCGCCACCGCGCCGAACCGCGAAGAAGCCGAACACATCGGCTGCCTGCTGCTCGAAAGCGGCCTTGCCGCCTGCGTGCAATATGAAAACATATTCAGCCAATATGTGTGGAACGGTGGGTTATGCGGCGAAGAAGAAGTCCGCATCGTGATTAAAACCGCCCGCTGCCATTACAAGGCGGTGGAAAAAACCATTGTGCGCAACCACAGCTACGATTGCCCGCAAGTGCTGATGCAGCCTGTGCAGGGCGGTTTTCTGCCGTATTTGAAATGGATGAAGACGCAGTTGGGGTTGTAAAAGCGTATATTAGCTATATCAAATCCGTCGGGCGGGCTTTCCGCCTGTTTCCGTTTATTACCCTGCCGATGATGAACACGACCGTCGAAACCCACCCCTTGCCCCCGTTTCTGCCGGCCAACGCCCGGCTGTTGATGCTCGGCTCGTTTCCGCCGCCGCGTGCGCGCTGGAAAATGGATTTTTATTATCCAAATTTTCAAAACGATATGTGGCGGGTGTTCGGGTTGGTGTTTTTCGGCGATAAAGATTATTTCGTCGAAGCGGACGGCAAGGCGTTTAAAGAAAGCTTGCTGCGGGAGTTTTTAGCCGATAAGGGCGTTGCCATCAGCGACACGGCGCACAAGGTGCGGCGTTTGCAGGGCAATGCGGCGGATAAGTTTCTGGAGGTTGTCGAACCGGTGGATTTAGCGGCCATGCTGGAGCGTATTCCGTTGTGCCAAACCGTGATGACCACGGGCGAATTGGCCACGGATACCTTGCTTGCTTTGATGCCGTCTGAAACCGCCAAGCCGAAAATCGGAGAATACGCCGAAACGGTGTTCGGCGGGCGGAGTTTGCGTTTGTACCGCCTGCCGTCGTCATCGCGGGCCTATCCGCTGGCGCTGGAGAAAAAGGCGGAAGCCTACGGGCGTTTTTTCAGGGAAATCGGGTTGCTGTGAAGCGGGTTAAAAATCTGAAACCTGCGTTATGCTCGTGAAATACCCAATCATCGTCATACTCGGGCTTGACCCGAGTATCTGCTATTTATCTAGAAACAATGAGATGCTCGGGTCAAGCCCGAGCATGACGCAGGTTTTTTTAGGTGTTGAAATAACTTGTAAAGGTATCAGGTCGAGACCTTTGCAAAAATACCTTAAGGCCGTCTGAAATGTTTAAATCCCGTCATTCCCGCGCAGGTGGGAATTCAGATGGAAATATTAAGGTATTGATTAAACAAACACTTGAATGTTAGGCACCTGGATTCCCGCCTACGCGGGAATGACGGAACAGGTTTTTGTAGTTGGTAATTTGAATTTTGCAACGCCATCAGGCCGTCTGAAAACGTCGGCATTTGCTTCAGCCGCCATGCAGCCGCCCATTTTCTATCCGCCGGATTTCGTCGCCCAGCACTTCGGCATCGGCGGCATCGTGGGTAATCAGTATCATCGGAATGCCGCTTTGTTGTTGCAGTTGCAGCAGTTCCCGACGGGTATGGCGGCGCAAATCGGCATCGAGCGCGGAAAAAGGCTCGTCGAGCAGCAGCAGTTTCGGCTGCACAATCAGGGTGCGCGCCAATGCGGTGCGCTGTTTCTGGCCGCCTGAAATTTCGTGCGGATAGCGGTCGGCAACATGGGCAAGCTGCAATAAATCGAGCCAGCGGCGCACGTTTTCAGACGGCCTTTTGGCCGGATTGCGCCAGCCCGCCTGCACGCCGAAAGCGATATTCTGGCTCACGGTCAAGTGCGGAAAGAGGGCGTAATCTTGAAACATCAACCCGGCGCGGCGCCTGCGCGTGGGCAGGTTGCAGCCGCTGCCGAACCAGGTTTCGCCGCCGATGCGGATATGCCCGCCGTCGGGTTTCAGCAGCCCGGCAATCAGTTGCAGCGTGAGGCTTTTGCCCGAACCCGAAGCGCCCAGCAGCACCAGTTTTTGTGCGTCGGATTGCAGGCGGATATCGAGCGAAAACGACGGTAGCTGTTTGCGGATATTGATGTCGAACAGCATCAGCCCCTCCCGTCGCGCGCGCGCGCCAGCCGGCCGACTGCCAGCAGAATCACGATGCACACCGCCGAAATCAGCACCACCAGGCCGTTGGCCAACGCATCGTCGCCCGCCTGCACGGCCTCGTAAACGGCGATGGAAAGCGTTTGCGTCTGCCCCGGAATGCTGCCGGCAATCATCAGCGTGGCGCCGAATTCGCCCAAGGCACGGACAAACGCCAGCAGCACGCCGGCGAGTATGCCGCGCCAGGCCAGCGGCAGGCTCACGCGGAAAAACACCGCCCACGCGCCCAAACCCAACACGCCCGCAGCCTGCTCGAGCTGCGGGTTCACGCTTTCAAACGCCGCCCGCGCGGGTTTGAATACCAGCGGAAACGTTACCGCCGCCGCCGCAATCACCGCCCCCTGCCAAGTGAAAATCAGATTGATGCCGAACGTTTCGCGCAGCCAGCCGCCGAAAGCGCTGTTGCGCCCCAAAAGCACCAATAAATAATAGCCGAGCACGGTGGGCGGCATCACCATCGGCAGCGTGAGCAGGGTGTCGAGCAGGTTGTGGCCGGCAAAACGCCAACGTGCCAGCGCAAAGCCCGTGGCGGTGCCGAGCAACACGTTTAACAGGGTTGCCAGTCCGGCCACTTTTAACGAAAGCAGCAGCGTAACGGTTAGGGATTCGGTCATTTTTAAGGTGTGTGGGGATTATCGTGGCCGTCTGAAAAATTCAGACATACAAGGCGGGCAGAGACCTTTGCAAACCCCCTAGATGTGGATGCAGTTCAAGGCGTAGCAGCGCAGCGAGTGCAGACATATCACACGATAGGCAAACGAGCGAGCAGCGCACAACGCAGAAATGCGCCGCAGATGGGGGTTTTGCAAAGGTCTCGGGCATTGCTGCCCGCCGTTTTATAGTATCAAAACAGCTCCGTCATATTCGGGGCAGTCCCGGGCATGACGTATCACTTTTTATCAAGTTTGTTCGCTATGGTATTTGCTTAAGGTTTTTTAAACCCGTATTTTTCTAATACCGCGCGCCCTTTGGGCGAGAGCACATAAGCCGTAAAGCGTTTGGCTTCCGCCGCTGCCTTGCTCTGTTTGGTAACGGCAATCGGGTAGGAAACCGGTTTTTCGGTGGGCACGGTTTTCAGCACTTTCACCTTGTTTTTCATCAGCGCCGCATCGGTGTGATACACGAAACCCGCATCCACTTCGCCGCGCGCCACATAATCGAGCGACTGGCGCACATGCTGGGTGTTGATGATTTTCGGTTGCAGGGTCTGCCACAAACCGGCTTTTTCCAAAACGGCCTTGCTGTAACGGCCCACCGGCACGCCGGCGGGGTTGCTTACGGCGATGCGGTCGAAGCGTTCGCTTTCCAAATCGTTCAGTTTGCCGATACGCAGTTTGCTGTTAAGCGGTGCGGCAATCACCAACGAATTGAGCGCGAAATCGCGGCGGGTTTGGGTGTCGATAACGCCTTCTGCGGCGGCCTTATCCATGGTTTCCTGATCGGCAAACGCCAAAACATCCACCGGCGCGCCCTGCAACACCTGTTGCAGCAGCGTGCCCGAACCGGCGCTGTTCAGCCGGATTTTGCCTTGCGGATACTGCTTTTCATATTGGGCGGCGATTTCTTTAAAAGCGTTGTTCAGGCTGGCGGCGGCGGAAACGGTGATTTCGGCGGCCGAAGCGTAGGGGGCGGCAACGGCCAGCAACGAGGCCAAAATGATAGAGCGGGTTTTTATCATGCGGTTTAAACCTTTTTGTAAACGGTTGCAATCGGAATAACAACGGGATTTTTAGCACCGTTTTCAGGCCGGTATAAGTGTTCTCGGTAACTACTACTAAAGAACTATTCAAAAAGGCGGCGATTTTAGCATAAGGCGGCTGCGGCGGCCTTAATCAGCATAAACGGCAACTGCCCGCTAATCCTATCGGGCAATCATTGCGGCTGCGGGTTTTCGTGTAGAATCCGAACCGTTACCATATTGTTTGCCGTTTCAAACGGCCTTTTTCACATGATTACGATTTTGTATTTCGGCGTATTGAAACAGCAGCTGCAAACCGCGCAAGAATCTATCGAATGGCAGGGCGGCACGGGTGAAGATTTACTGGCATTGCTGAGGGCGCGCGGCAGCGAATGGGAAAGCGCGCTGGCTCCCGGGCGGATTTTCAGGCTGGTTATCAACAAAAAAATCAGCGGCTGGGGCGATGCCGTGCCCGACGGAGCCGAAATCGGCCTGTTGCCGCCGGTAACGGGGGGCTGACGATGCAGCCCGTTATCCGCATCCAGCATGAAGATTTCAGCCTGCAACAAGAATACCGCACCCTGCTCGACGGCGGCGGCAACATCGGTGCGGTGGCCGCCTTTGTGGGGCTGGTGCGCGACCGCGACACCGCCACGCCGTTAGCGCACCTGTTTTTGGAACATTACCCCGAAGTAACCGAAAACGAAATCGCACGCATCGTTGAAACGGCCTCGCAACGCTGGCCGCTGGCCGCCTGCACCGTTATCCACCGCGTGGGCTGGCTGGCGGCAGACGAACAGATTGTGCTGGTGCTGGCCGCATCGGCACACCGCAAAGCCGCGTTTGCCGCCGCCGAATTCATCATGGACTATTTAAAAACCGAAGCGCCGTTTTGGAAAAAAGAAACCTTTTCAGACGGCCTCGAACGCTGGGTAGAGGCCAAGCAGAGCGACACACTCGCCAAAGAAAAATGGGAGGAGCAAACATGAAAATCAGCGCACTCATTATGGCGGGCGGAGAAGGCCGCCGCATGGGCGGGCAAGACAAAGGCTTGGTCGAATGGCAGGGAAAAGCCTTTATCGACCACGTTATCGGCAACCTGCAAAACCAAGTGAGCCACATAGCCGTGAGCGTTAACCGCAATATCGAAGCCTATGCCGAGCGCACGCCCCATGTGTTTGCCGATGCCCGCCAATGGCAGGGGCTGGGGCCGCTGGCCGCCCTCAGCACCGCCGCCAGCGATGTGCGCCTCACCACGGCCGACTGGCTGCTGATCGTGCCCTGCGACACCCCGAACCTGCCCGATGATTTGGTGATTACCTTTCTGATGGATGCGCAAGATTATCCCGCCACCGCCGCCTTCTACGCCGAAACCGACGCGCAGGCGCATTACAGCATCATGTTTGTGCGCCCGCAGCTGTTGCAAAGTACCGTCGATTACCTCTACACCGGTATGCGCACCCTGCGCGGCTGGCTCGAACAGCAGCACGCCCGCCCCGTGCATTTTCTCGACGAGGCCGCCTTCGCCAACTACAACTCACCGCAAGATATGGAACCGACATCATGATAGATTTCGACACCGCCCGCAGCAGCCTGCTCGACAGCCATACCTGCACTCTCGGCAGCGTTAACCTCACGCTGGGAGAAGCCGCCAACCGCGTACTCGCCGCCCCGCTGGCCGCACGCTATCCCTCGCCGCTGTTCGATAACAGCGCTATGGACGGTTACGCCGTGTGCGATCCCGAAGGCCGTCTGAAAACCTTTACCGTTACCGGCCGCACGCAGGCGGGCGACACCGCGGCCGCCCCGTTGCAGGCCGGAGAAGCCGTGCGCATTTTCACCGGCGCGCCGCTGCCCGCCAATGCCACCGCCGTGGTGCCGCAGGAAGAAACCGAAACCGACGGCGGCACGCTCACCGTAACCGCCGCCGTCAAACCCGGCCAGCACATACGGCGGCAGGCCGAAGAAATCAGCGTCGGCCAAGAGCTGTTGGTTAAAGGCAGCAAACTCAACGCCGCCGCCCTCGGCCTCGCCGCCTCGCAAGGCTACGACCGAGTGCCCGTGTACGACAAACTCAGCGTAATCGTGTTTTCCAGCGGCAACGAAATCACCGAGCCGGGCATGCCGCTGGAAAACGGCAGAATCTACGACGCCAACCGCTATCTGCTGATTTCGTGGCTGCAAACGCGCGGCGCGCAAGTGATGGACGGCGGTATTCTGCCTGACGACTTGGCCCGCACCGAAACCGCTTTGTCCTACGCAGCCAAAAAATTCGACGTGATCATTACCAGCGGCGGCGCATCGGTGGGCGAAGCAGATTATCTGAAACAGGCTATAGAAAACACCGGCTCGCTCACCACCCACACGCTCGCCATCAAACCCGGCAAGCCTTTTGCCTGGGGGCATATCGGCAACGCCAAAGTGTTCGTTCTGCCCGGCAACCCCGTGGCCGCTTTCGTTACCGCCCATATGCTGCTGCTGCCCGTGCTCAATAAACTGATGGGCAAACAGGAACGCAATTGGACGCTGCCGAAAATCACCGCCAAAGCCGCGTTTTCCACCCGCAAAGCCATCAAGCGCCGCGAGTTTCTGCGCGTCGGCATCCGCATCGGCGATAACGGCGAAACACAGGCCGTATTGCTGCCCAACCAAGGCTCCGCCATGCTCGGCACCTGCGTAACCGCCGAAGCCCTGTGCGAAGTTCCCGCCGGCCAAACCGTGGGCGAGGGCGATACGGTAACGCTTTATCTCTTGCCCGGTTGAACCGGTAGTGTGTGACGGGCTTGCACAAGTATTCACAAGGTTATGCAAATCCGAAAGGTTTGGGCTGAGTGTGAATAAGAGGTAGATTGACAGCAAAACAAAAAAGCCGTCTGCTGACAGACGGCTTTTTTGTCGAATGGGGTTAAAACAGCCCGAGGCTTTTGCAAAATTCGTTTAGGCCGTCTGAAACAACCGATTATCGCCATTCCCGCGCAGGCGGGAATCCAGTCGATTTTTCATAAGTTATTGAAATAAAAAACTTGATGGTTTTAAGGCTGGATTCCCGCCTGCGCGGGAATGACGGGATTTAAGATTTCAGACGGCCTTATTAAGATATTTTTGCAAAGGTCTCAGCCAACTCTGCTCCGAATCAGGTTACCGGCGCAGGGTTGAACACCGACAAAGCATTGTGCAGGCCCCATTTGTCTGACCACGTTTGTTTGCGGCCGCTGGCAATATCCAAAATATAATGGAAAATTTCCCAGCCGATGTCTTCAATCGTGGCTTCGCCCGTGGCGATGCGCCCGGCGTCGATGTCCATCAAATCATGCCAACGCTGCGCCAGATCGGTGCGTGTGGCCACTTTAATCACGGGCAGTGCCGCCAAACCGTACGGCGTGCCGCGCCCCGTGGTGAACACTTGCACGGTAATTCCCGATGCCAGCTGCTGCGTGCCGCAAACAAAATCGCTGGCCGGCGTGGCGGCGAAAATCAGGCCGAGACCTTTGCAAAATTCAAATTACCACCTGGAAAATCTGATTTCCGTCATTCCCGCGTAAGCGGGAATCCAGGTGCTTGACATCCAAGTATTTGTTTAATCAATACTTCAATATTTCCATCTGGATTCCCGCCTGCGCGGGAATGACGGGATTTAAACATTTCAGACGGCCTTCAGGTATTTTTGCAAAGGTCTCAGGCCTTTCTTGGTGGGGCGCTGCCCCGGCGACAACACTTCCGCAATCGCCGAAGTGCCTGATTTGGCAATCGAACCCAAGGCTTTTTCCACCACATTGGCCAAGCCGCCTTTTTTATTGCCGGGCGAGGGGTTGGCGCTGCGGTCGGTTTTGCCTGCGTTCAAATAGTCGTCATACCATTGCATTTCTTCCAACAAACGTTTGCCGACTTGTTCGTTAACGGCGCGCGGCGTGAGCAGGTGAATCGCATCGCGCACTTCGGTTACCTCGGAAAACATCACGGTTGCGCCGCAACGCACCAATAAATCAGACGCATAACCCACCGCAGGATTGGCGGTTACGCCCGAAAACGCATCGCTGCCGCCGCACTGCATGCCCACCACCAAATCCGATGCGGGGCAGGTTTCGCGCGTGCGCCGGTTGAGTTTCTGCAAATGTGGCTTAATGGACATTTGGGTTGGTATTTCGAGAACTTAGCTTCTAATGGACATTTGGGTTGGTTTTCCAACCCTTTTTATCATTCAAATGCCAAAGAAATTATCTATAAACAATCGTTTAGTTTCTTCATTCATACCCG
>JBHALY010000202.1:0-12859 GCA_041827905.1 Neisseria dentiae | reverse complement strand
GTTTTTACGGCCGTATTTGATTAGAGTGTTTTGGTGGCAAAACGGGCATTTTTTATATTCATTGGCAAAAAATCGCTGAAAGCCTTGTATGGTAATGCTTGCAGCGATTTTTACCAACCCAAATGTCCATTAACCCTATTTTTCAGACGGCCTTTATTCAACAATCCCGATAATCAGCGTGGAGCCACCATATCTTCCGGTTTCACCAATTCGTCGAACTCTTCGCCGCTCAACAAACCCAGCTCGATGGCGGTTTCACGCAGCGATTTATCGTTTTTATAGGCGGTTTTCGCCACTTTGGCGGCGTTTTCATAACCGATTTTGTGGTTTAACGCCGTTACCAACATCAGCGAATGGTGCAGGAAATAATCGATTTTTTCCGGCACAGGCTCGATACCCACGGCGCAATGTTCGTTGAAGCTGTTGCAGGCATCGCCCAGCAGACGCACGGATTGCAAAAGATTGTAGGCAATCACGGGCATATACACGTTCAGCTCGAAATTGCCCGACGCGCCCGCCATGCCGATGGTCACGTCATTGCCGAACACCTGGCAGCACACCATGGTCATCGCTTCGCACTGGGTCGGGTTGACCTTGCCGGGCATGATGGACGAACCGGGTTCGTTTTCGGGGATTTTGATTTCGCCCAAACCGCAGCGCGGGCCGGATGCCAGCCAGCGGATATCGTTGGCGATTTTGTTCAAACTGGCCGCCAGCGTTTTCAACGCGCCCGAGGCATACACGCAGGCATCGCGGCCGGCCAAGGCTTCGAACTTGTTCGGCGCGGTAACGAACGGCAGCCCGGAAAGCTCGGCCAGTTTGGCGGCGGCGGTTACCGCATAATCGGGGTGACTGTTCAAACCCGTGCCGACGGCGGTGCCGCCCAAAGGCAGCTCATACAAACCTTGCAAGGCATCGTTCAGACGGCCCAAGCCATGATCAAGCTGCGACACATAGCCTGAAAACTCCTGCCCCAAGGTGAGCGGCGTGGCATCTTGCAGGTGGGTGCGGCCGATTTTCACAATCGGCTCAAACGTTTTCGCTTTGGCAGCCAGCGTGTCGCGCAGGGCGGTTACGGCCGGAATCAGCAGGCGGTTGATTTCGATGGCGGCCGCCACATGAATGGCGGTGGGGAAAGAATCGTTGGTGGATTGCGCGTGGTTCACATGATCGTTGGGATGAACGGGCTGGTAGGCCGCCAAGCCCGTTCCCGCCAATTCGTTGGCGCGGTTGGCCAGCACTTCGTTCATGTTCATATTCGACTGCGTGCCCGAGCCGGTTTGCCACACCACCAGCGGAAACTGGCCGTCGAGCCTGCCGGCCAACACATCATCGGCGGCGCGGGTAATCAAATCGGCCTGCTCGGGCTTGATGCGGCCAAGCTCGACATTGGCGGCGGCGGCGGCTTTTTTCACCAACGCCATGGCGTGAATCAAGGGCTTGGGCAGGGTTTCGCCGCCGATTTTGAAATTGTCGCGGCTGCGCTGGGTTTGCGCGCCCCAATAAGCATCGGCGGGCACTTCCACATTGCCCATCGTGTCGTGTTCGGTGCGGGTGGTCATTTTGTTTCTCCTATTTGTAAGTTAAACAAACGCAGATGCTTTATTATGGCACAAACCCGGAGTAAATGATAATTAAAATCAATTTGAGAGACTTGAATACTGCTGTAATGCCCGAAGGCCGTCTGAAACCCGATTACGTCATATATAATGAATCCACATAAGAAAAAGTACATACGTCATGCTCGGGCTTAGCCCGAGCATCTTGCATTTTTTAATTTCAATGGCTGATAAAAATTACGCCGGACTCCCGCCTATGCGGGAATCCGGCTGTTGAGTATTTCAGACGGCCTAAGCAACTTGCAAAAGTCTCGGTATGAATCAGTCAGGTTTTACAAAAGCACCAGAAACCGCTTTTACCACAGCGTTACCGCGGGCGGCCGTCAAACCCGTTCAACCGCCACGGCCAAGCCCATGCCGCCGCCTACGCATAAGGCGGCTACGCCTTTGCTTTTGCCGCTGCGGTTCATTTCGTGCAGCAGCGTGACCAAAATGCGGCAGCCAGATGAGCCGATAGGGTGACCAAGTGCAATCGCGCCGCCGTTCACGTTCACTTTTTCAGGCGGCAGCTCCAGCTGCTGCACCACGCCCAAAGCCTGTGCGGCAAAGGCTTCGTTAGCCTCGAACAGATCAACTTCGCCAATCTGCCAGGCGGCTTTCGCCAGCGTTTTCTGCACCGCACCCACCGGCCCCAGCCCCATGACTTCGGGGGCGATGCCGGTGGCGGCATAAGCGCGGATAGCGGCCAGCGGCTCTAAGCCCAGTTCGGCGGCTTTTGTGGCACTCACCACCACCACGGCGGCGGCGCCGTCGTTGATGCCCGAGGCGTTGCCGGCGGTAACCGTGCCGTTTTGTTTGAATGCGGGGCGCAGTGCGGCCAGTTTTTCGGCGGTGCTGTCGGTTTTGATGTATTCGTCGGCAGCGACAACCAGCGGCTCGCCCTTACGTTGCGGCACGGTTACGGGGGTGATTTCGGCGGCGAACCGGCCTTCGGCACGGGCGGCAGCGGCCTTGTGTTGCGAGGCCAAGGCGAAAGCGTCTTGCGCTTCGCGCGTGATGGCGAGCCGTTCGGCAATGTTTTCCGCCGTGATGCCCATATGATAGCCGTGATAGACGTCGGTGAGGCCGTCTGAAACCATGCTGTCGGTGAGCTTGGCGTCGCCCATTTTTACGCCGCCGCGCATTTGGATAAAGTGCGGGCTTTGCGACATGGATTCCTGCCCGCCGGCAATCACGATTTCGGCATCACCGCAGGCAACGGC
Source organism: Neisseria dentiae (assembly GCA_041827905.1). Lineage (GTDB taxonomy): Bacteria > Pseudomonadota > Gammaproteobacteria > Burkholderiales > Neisseriaceae > Neisseria > Neisseria dentiae_B. The sequence goes on along the minus strand of JBHALY010000202.1, from coordinate 10,038 downwards.
CTGTGCGGCCATCTGCACGGCTTTCAGGCCGGAACCGCACACCACGTTGACGGTGGTTGCGGGGGTTTCCACAGGCAGGCCGGCCAGCAGCGCGGCCTGGCGGGCGGGGTTTTGCCCCACGCCGGTGGTGAGCACGTTGCCCATAATCACTTCGCTGATTTGTTCGGGCGCCAGTTTGGTTTCGGCCAACAACTCTTTGATAACCGCCGCACCCAGTTCGGGCGCGCGCAGGGTGGAAAGGCTGCCTGCAAAGCTGCCAATCGGGGTGCGCTTGGCGGCCACGATAACGATTTCTTGGTTCATGTTTTTTTCCTTTCCGGGCAAAGGCCGTCTGAACGTTGTTTCGGCAAAAAACGGGTTACGGCAATACCTTCGCGCCGGTTTGGTTTTGCAGCTCTTCAAAGCTCACGCCGTCGGCCAGCTCCACCAGTTTCAGGCCGTCTGACGTTACATCAAGCACGCCCAAATCGGTGATGATGCGGTGCACGACTTTTTTGCCGGTGAGCGGCAGTTCGCATTGCGGTTTGATTTTGAACGCGCCGCCTTTGGCGGTGTGTTCCATCAGCACGATCACGCGCTGCACGCCGGCCACCAAATCCATCGCCCCGCCCATGCCTTTGACCATTTTGCCCGGAATCATCCAGTTGGCCAGGTCGCCTTGCTCCGACACTTCCATCGCGCCCAGAATCGCCAAGTTCACTTTGCCGCCGCGTATCATGGCAAACGATTGCGAGCTGGAAAAAAAGCTGGCGCCGGTGGCGGCGGTAACGGTTTGTTTGCCGGCATTGATCAAATCGGCGTCGATTTCGCTTTTGGTGGGAAACGCACCGATGCCGAGCAGGCCGTTTTCGGATTGCAGCATCACGTTGACACCGGCGGGAATATAGTTGGCCACCAGCGTGGGCAGGCCGATGCCGAGGTTGACATAAAAGCCGTCTTGCAGCTCTTTTGCGGCGCGCTGCGCCATTTGTTCGCGTGTCCAAGCCATGTTATGCCTCTCTTACGGTGCGTTGTTCGATGCGTTTTTCGGGGCTGGCATTCACCACGATGCGGTGCACATAGATGCCGGGCAGGTGGATGTGGTCGGGATCAAGCGCGCCGGTTTCCACCAATTCCTCCACTTCAACGATGGTGATGCGGCCTGCGGTGGCCACGTCGGGGTTGAAGTTGCGCGCGGTTTTGCGGAACACCAGATTGCCGGATTGGTCGGCCTTCCAAGCTTTCACCAGCGCCACATCGGCGGTGAGCGAGTGTTCCATCACATATTCTTTGCCGTTGAACTCGCGCGTTTCTTTGCCTTCGGCCACTAAGGTGCCAACGCCGGTTTGGGTGAAAAAAGCAGGAATGCCCGCGCCGCCCGCCCGCAGTTTTTCGGCCAGCGTGCCCTGCGGAGTAAGCTCCACCTCCAGCTCGCCCGATAAAAACTGGCGTTCGAATTCTTTGTTTTCGCCCACATAAGAGGCAATCATTTTTTTGATTTGACGGGTTTCGAGCAACAGGCCGAGGCCGAAACCGTCGACGCCGGCGTTATTGCTGATGCAGGTTAGGCCGTTCACACCGCTATCGCGCAGGGCGGCAATCAGCGCCTCGGGAATGCCGCACAGGCCGAAGCCGCCGACGGCAACGGTTTGGCCGCTTGCCACCACGCCTTCAAGCGCGGCTTGGGCAGAAGGATAAACTTTACTCATGGTTTTCTCCTGAATGAAACCTTTGCAAAGGTCTCTGAATGTTTGTGTGTTCGGCTAGGGAGTGTAGCCAGAAGGCTTGCGAAGCGGTTTTTTGAGTAAAAATCTGCAGATGCAAGGCAAAAAGCGCAGCAAGATTGAACATCTTGCGAGCATTTTTAACGCCGCAGGTGCGGATTTTAGCCAAAAATACCGCCGCAACGCTTTCTGACTACACTCCCTATGCCTGTCTGAAAATTCTTCAGACAGGCATAGCGCATGATTAGGCTGCGTCCGGCTGGTTTTCCGGTGCGGCGGCGGCAAATTCGGGCAGGCGCATACATTCGGCGTTGATGCGGCTGATTTCGGGATAGGCACCCAAATCCACCCGAAACCGTTGGGCGTTATACACTTGCGGCACTAAGCAGCAGTCGGCCAGCGTGGGGGTGTCGCCGTGGCAGAAACGGCCGGTTTGCGGCGATTGCAAGATCTGTTCCAATGCGTTAAAGCCTTCGGTAATCCAATGGGCATACCAGGCGTTTTTTGCGGCTTCGTCGGCTTGCAGGTGGTTTTGCAGGTATTGCAGCACGCGCAGGTTGTTGAGCGGGTGGATGTCGCAGGCCATCAGCTGCGCAATGGCACGCACGCGGGCGCGTTCGGCGGCGGTGGCCGGCAGCAGCGGTGTTTCGGGATGGGTTTCTTCGAGGTATTCGATGATGGCGAGCGACTGGGTGAACACGCCTTCTTCCGTGGCCAGCGCGGGCACCAGCTTTTGCGGGTTTAAAGCCGCATACGCCGCGCTGCGCTGTTCGCCGCCGTTTTTCAGCAAATGTACGAAATCCGTTTCGTGGGGTATTTTTTTCAGATTCAATGCAATCCGCACCCGGTAAGAGGCGGAGCTGCGGAAATAAGAATACAGTTTCATGATGGTTCCTTTTTATTTCAATCAGGCCGTCTGAAAGGAAGCGCGTTTCAGACGGCCTTTAACGGATTCCGCTTTAATAATTAAGATGTCTGCTCCTGCGGCAGCCTGCTGATGGTAAAGCCGGTGAAGCCGTAAATCAGGGTGAGGATCAGGCTCAGGTAACAGAAGAAGGCATAGGGCACATAATCCACCACCGGCACGCCGAGGATGCCGGCGAGAAACACGCCGTACACGCCCCACGGCACCAGCGGGTTGATCACCGTGCCCGAGTCTTCGATGGTGCGGGCGAGGTTGCGCGGGTGCAGGTTCAGGCGTTCATACAGCGGTTTGAAGGTGTTGCCGGTGAGCAGCAGGCTCAAATATTGCTCGCCGATTAAGAAATTGATGCCGAAGGCGGTGGCGGCCGCAGCGGCGGTGGCGCGGCCCACGCCGGTGAGCAGGTGGGTCACGCCGGCCAGCAGGGCGGGCAGCACGCCCAAACCTTGCAGCAGGCCGCCCAAACTCAAGGCGAGAATCACGATGGTTTGGCTGAAAAACATGCTTTCCATGCCGCCGCGCGACACGAGTTTGCCCACCGTGCCCAAATCCAGCCCTTCGGCCGGTTTGTAGCCGCCGAAAAACCAGCCGCCCAGTTGCCCCAGCGTGGGGCTGCTGTGGATATAGGTAACGGCGATGGCGGTGAAAATGGTGGCAATGATGGTGTAGATGGCGTTGACTTTACGCACCGCCAGCACAATCAGCACCGCAAACGGCAACAGGGCATAGCCGTGCACGAGGCCGCTGGCCACCAGTTGCTGCTGCATGGCGGCGATGTTCGACAAATCGGCATCGGCCACGTTACCGGTGAGCAGCCACAGCAAGAGTGCGGTCAATATCCAGGCGGGAATGGTGGTGAACATCATGTTGCGGATGTGGTCGAACAGATCCACGCCCACAATCGAAGCGGCGATGGTGGTGGTGTCGGACAGGGGCGACATTTTGTCGCCGAACAGCGCGCCCGAAACCACTGCGCCGGCCACGATGGCGGGGTTGGCGTCAAACGCTTCGGCCATGCCCAAAAAGGCCACGCCGGCGGTGGCGCAGGTGGTGAAGCCGCTGCCCAGCGAAATGCCGATAACCGAGCAGAGCACAAACGCCGAAATATAGAAAAAATGCGGTGAAATCAGGTCGAAACCGTAATACATCAGGGTGGGAATCGCGCCCGACATCATCAACGCCGCCACCAACAGGCCGATATAGAAAAACAGATAAATCGCGCCGATGCCCGACACCACGCCTTCGGCCATGCTTTTTTGCATCGCGTCGAAGCCCGCGCCTTTAAACCTGCCGTAGGCAAACAGGCCGCACATCACCAAAACAATCGAAATATGCGGCACCCAGCCGAAACCGATCATGGTGACGCCCATCACCGCCACAATCAAGATTGAAATCAGCAACGCCTCGCGCGGGCGCATGGTGGTTATGGTTAAAGGTTCGCTCATTTTCCTCATCCTTTGTGTGTGGTTAAACGGAACAGTTGCATCTTATCCTTTTTAGATACCGTGCGGAAAGTTGCCTGAAGGCCGTCTGAAAGCGAAGCCCGTGTTTTCAGACGGCCTTTTGGCCTGTTTTTAATACTGCGTGTTCACGCGGTTGATGATGGTGCCGAAAATATTGTTGCCGTTTGCATCGAGCATTTCCACCTCCACCACGTCGCCGTGATCCATAAACGGCGTTTGCGGCTTGCCGCTCTCGATGGTTTCGTACATGCGCACTTCGGCCAAACAGCAGTAGCCCACGCCACCGTGTTCCACCGACGAGCCGTAGAGGTCGTTTTGCTTGTTGGAAACGGTGCCCGAGCCGACGATGGTGCCGGCTTCCGCATCACGGGTTTTGGTGACGTGGGCGAGCAGTTGGCCGAAGTTGAAGGCCATGTCCTGCCCTGCATTGGGGTAGCCGAACAGATTGCCGTTTAAGGTAACGCGCAACGGCAGGTGCACTTTGCTGTCCCGCCAAGCATCGCCCAATTCGTCGGGCGTAACCGCCACCGGGCTGAAGGCGCTGGCCGGTTTGCTTTGGAAAAAGCCGAAGCCTTTGGCCAGTTCGTCGGGAATCAGGCCACGCAGCGAAACATCGTTCACCAGCATCACCAGACGGATGGCTTTGGCCGCCTCTTCGGGCGTGGCGCCCTGTTTCAAATCGCCGCTCACCACCACCACTTCTGCTTCGAAGTCGATGCCCCATTCGGGTTGGGCGAAAATCTCGTCGCGCGGGCCGATAAAGCTGTCGGAACCGCCCTGATACATCAGGGGATCTTGGTAAAACGAAGCGGGCACTTCGGAATTACGCGCCTTACGCACCAACTCCACATGGTTCAGATAGGCCGAGCCGTCCGCCCATTGGTAGGCGCGTGGCAGCGGCGAATGGCATTGTTCGGGATCAAACGGCTCGCCTTTGCCGCCATCGGCGTTCAGTTCGTCGTATAAGGCTTTCAGACGGCCTTCGGCGTTTTCCCAGTCATCCAAAGCGGCTTGCAGGGTTAGAATTTCGGGCAGCGCATAACGGCTCAAATCGCGGCTCACCACGGCCAAACGGCCGTCTCGTCCACCCTGTTTCAATGTGGCTAATTTCATAGTTAATCCTGTTTGTTTATTTTGTTAGGTTTTCAGACGGCCTGAATGCCTGTCTGAACACAATCGGTTAAGGTGAAAACGTTTTCACACTTCCGGCGGCTCGGTGCCGTCGTGTATCCAGCGGGCGTGCTGCGGGGCGCGTTTGGTTTCGGCCCATTCGTTGAGCATTGCCCATTTCACCTTATCCAGCGCACGGCTCATTTTCGGCGTGGTAACGTCGCAGGCCAATTCGATGCGGTGGCCGTTAGGGTCGAAGAAATAAATCGAGTGAAACAATGTGTGGTTGACGGGGCCGAGCACATCCACGCCGCCGGCAATCAGCCGCTCTTTGGTTTGCAGCAGCGTTTCCATGCTGTCCACTTTCAAAGCCAGATGCTGCGTCCACAGCGGCGTGTTGGGGTCGCGCCCCATTTCCGGTTGGGTGGGTAATTCGAAAAAGGCCAGAATGTTGCCGCCGCCGATGTCCAGAAAAATATGCATATAAGGATCAGGCTCGCCGGTTGAGGGCACTTTGTCTTCTGCAATCGCCAACACAAAGTTCATATCCAGATGCTTTTGATACCATTCAACGGTTTCTTTGGCATCTTTGCAGCGGTAGGCCACGTGGTGCACGCCTTGAAGTAAAGCCATGATGTTGCTCCTTTGCTTTCGGCGTTTCAGACGGCCTGCCCGGTTTGCAGGCCGTCTGAAAAACGCATTTTTTGTTTTTATACTTCCAACGCCCCGCGGCGGATTTGGTCGCGCTCCAGCGATTCGAACAAAGCCTTGAAATTGCCTTCGCCGAAGCCCTCGCGGTAGTCGCCCTTGCGCTGGATAAACTCGAAAAACACCGGCCCCAGCAGGGTTTCGGAAAAAATTTGCAGCAAGAGGCGCGGCTGGCCGCCTTCGGTGGTGCCGTCCAGCAGAATACCGCGCGATTGCAGCTCGGCCACCGGTTCGCCGTGGCCGGGCAGGCGCTCTTCGAGCATTTCGTAATAGGTGTCTTTCGGCGCACTCATCAGCGGAATGCCGGCGGCGCGCAAGCGGTCGATGGTGGCGGGCAAATCGTCGCTCAACAGCGCGATGTGCTGGATGCCTTCGCCGCCGAACTGCATCAGGTATTCTTCAATTTGGCCGCCGCCCTGCTTGGCTTCTTCGTTGAGCGGAATGCGGATTAAACCGTCGGGCGCGGTCATCGCGCGGCTGGTGAGGCCGGTGTATTCGCCTTTGATGTCGAAATAGCGGATTTCTTGGAAATTAAACAGTTTTTCGTAGAATTTGGCCCAATAATCCATGCGGCCGCGGTAAACGTTGTGGGTGAGGTGGTCGACGATTTTCAGGCCGTAACCGAAAGGTTTGCGCTCCACGTCGGGCAGAAACTCGAAATCGATGTCGTAAATCGATCTGCCTTCTTCAAAGCGGTCGATCAGATAGAGCGGCGCGCCGCCGATACCTTTGATGGCGGGCAGGCGCAGCTCCATCACCGAAGTGGGGATGTCGATGGGTTTCGCGCCCAATTGCAGCGCGCGCTGGTAAGCCTGATGCGCATCGCGCACGCGAAAAGCCATGCCGCAGGCGCAAGGGCCGTGCTCGGCGGCAAAATAAGCCGCTTCGCTTTTCGGCTCGCGGTTCACGATAAAATTAATCTCGCCCTGGCGGTAGAGCAGCACATCTTTCGAGCGGTGGCGCGCCACCAATGAGAAGCCCATTTTTTCAAACAAAGGCTCCAAAACATCCGGCTCGGGCGAAGCGAATTCCACAAACTCGAAACCGCACAGGCCCATGGGGTTGTCGAACAAATCAGCCATCGTATTTCTCCGTAGATTGTTGTCGGTTTCTGCGGCGGCAAAGTATGCCGTTTGAACCTTGCAAGAAATTTTTGTATTCCAGCAATCGGAACTTGCCATCATAATAAAATGGCTGCGATTTGTGAGACAATCAGTTTTTTATGATTGATTTATCGGAAAAGGCGATGAATATCACATTGCGCCAACTCAAGGCTTTCATCACCGTGGCCGACTGCGGCAGCTTTACCCGTGCCGCCGAAGCCCTTAACCTGACCCAGTCGGCACTCAGCGGCCTGATTAAAGAGCTTGAGCAGAATTTGGAAGTGAAACTGTTCGACCGCACCACCCGCCAGCTGCATTTGTCGGAAGCGGGCAGCCGCCTGCTGCCGCAGGCACAGCGCATTTTCAACGAAGTAGCGCTGCTCGACACCGAAGTGCGCCATCTGAAAAACCTCAGGCAGGGGCAGGTGAAAATTGCCGTGTCGCAGCAGCTGGCCGCTTCCGCCATGCCCTCGCTGATTGCGGCATTCAACCGCGAATACCCCGATATCCGCGTCGGCCTGATTGATTGCAGCGTCGAACAAGTGTTGCAGCGCGTGGAAGACAACGAAGCCGATTTCGGCATCGGCCCCGAGCGCAGCCACGGCAGCGACATCGAATCGGAGCTGTTGTGCACGCTGCCTTTTTATCTGGTGATGCCGCCCGGCCACCGCTTGGCCGGTCAGGCCGGTGTTACTTGGGCGGATCTGGCGGGCGAAACCCTGATTACGCTCAGCGGCCCGTTCACCGACCGTTTGGCCGCCGGGCTTTCGGCCGATGCGGCAAGTTATATTCTGCACCCCGCCCACCGCGTGAATTTTCTTTCCACCGCGCTGGGTATGGTGAAAGCGGGGTTGGGCATCACGTTCTGCCTGCCTTACGCCGCCGACTGGGTGCGCCAGCACGGGCTGGAGATGCGGCTGTTAAACCGGCCGCAGGCCGAGCGGCGCTTTTATCTTTACCGGCGCCGCCACCGTTCGCTTTCAGCAGCGGCGCAAACCCTCAGCAACTTTGTGGCCGCTTATGCCGAAACGGCATTTTAAGGCGTGTAGCCAGAATGCTTGCGAAGCGGTTTTCCCCAGAAGCGGAGGGCAGCGAACCACCGCCCGCGCCGCCGCCCGACTGCCCGTTTCGGTCGCTCGGCAAAAAACAGTTTGAAAACACGCCGAAAAATGATAGTGTTTCAAGCATTGCGGCGGTCTCAATATTTAACAAACACCGCCTTTTCTGCCCGATTACCGTAATGCTTTCACCGCAAAGGCCAAAACCATGCTGAAAACCCTATTGAAACCCGTTGCGCTGTGCACCGTTCTGCTCGGCGCCGCATTGCCCGTTTCCGCCGAAACGCTTCATTACAATGTGGTTGAGTTTTCCGAAAGCGCCAGCGTCGAGCTTCTGCGCGACACCATGACGGCACGCCTGCGCGTGCATGAAGAAGGCCGCAACCGCGAAACCGTGAGCGGCAATTTCGTGAAAAAACTCAACAACGTAACCCGCAAAGCCTCGGCCTCGCCGTTTAAATCCGAATTGCTGCACCGCAGCGCTTCGCCCCGCTACGAATACGACAGCAAAGGCAAGCGCACGCAAACCGGCTGGGAAGAGCAGGCGGTGGTGCAGGTGGAAAGCAAAAACTTCGAAGCCCTGAACAAACTGATTGCCGAGAGCCAAAACGATGCCAATCTGGAAAGCCTCACGTTCAAGGTATCGAAACAAAGCCGCCAAGACGCTTTGGACGAAGTGAGCAAAGCCGCTTTAACCCGCTTTAAAGACCGCGCCGCCTCGCTCACCAAAGCCATGGGATTCCGCAACTATAAAATCGTGCGTTTGGACTTCGGCCAAATCGGCAACCGCTCAATCGACAACGGCGTGCAAATGATGCGCGCCGCCAAAGCCGCAACCGCCGAATCCGCCCCCGTGCCGGAGCACACCAGCCCGGGTACGGAGGAAGTCAGCATCACCGTGCGCGGCACGATACAGATGTAGTGATTGCAATGTTTTCAGACGGCCTTATATATAATTAGGCCGTCTGAAAAATATTGATTTTTGTCCGTCTAAACAAACAGGGATATTCCGATGAAAACAGCTTTCCCCTTACGTTCTGCAATTGCCGCCGCAACCCTGGCCGCCGCTTTGGCGGGCTGTACCTCGGTGGCCGATATGGTGGGCTACGACAGCAACACTCTCAACGAAAGCGCGGCCAAAAGCTACGGCCAGGTGATGCAGCAGGCGCGCAGCAAACAGGTGCTCGACACCACTTCGCAAACCTCACGCCGCATCCACAGCGTGTTCAACCGCCTGCGCCCCCATGCCGAACGCGCCAACCAAACCGGCGTGGCGTTCAACTGGCAGATGAGCGTGATCAAATCCAACGAACTGAACGCTTGGGCGATGCCCGGCGGCAAAATGGCGATGTACACCGGCATGGTTGACCGCCTGAAGCTGAGCAACGACGAAATCGCCGCCGTGGTCGGCCACGAAATGGCGCACGCCCTGCTCGAACACAGCAAAAAAGCCATCGGCCAGCAGGTGTTAACCGGCCTGGCGGCTAATGTAGGCGGTTCGATTGTGGCCGCCAGCACGGGCATCAGCAGCGATGCCATCGGCCTCTCTTCCGACCTGTTGAGCCAATACGGCGTGAATATGCCGTTCTCGCGCAGTCAGGAGCGCGAAGCCGACGCCCTCGGCGTGCGCCTGATGGCGGAAGCGGGCTACAACCCGCAGGCAGCCGTTTCGGTGTGGGAAAAAATGAACAAAGTGAGCGACAACAACAATGCCTTGAATGCCATCACCTCGTCGCACCCCACCAATAATGCGCGTATGGAGGCCATCCGCAAGATGTTGCCGGAAGTGATGCCGGTTTACGAACGCAACCGCCGCTGAATAGTTGTTTTGGGCGTAAGGGACAAAATGGGTGCTATTTTGGAGTAGCATCTCTCTAAGGGACATTTTGGGTGCTATTCAGGCTGCCGAATAGAGAAATAATCTTTAATAAACCTAATCTTATTATCTTTTTTCATGCCTTGATGGCAGCG
>JBHALY010000201.1:0-10320 GCA_041827905.1 Neisseria dentiae | reverse complement strand
TCTGGCAATCGCGGTGGCGTTTTTTGGCAGACTTTAAAGACGACAATACCTGCATTATTTATCCTTTCTAAAAGTATTCATCATGGCTTGATAGCGCTGGTTGAACTTGCTGGCGCGGCCTTCGTTGTGGTATTCGCGCTGTTTGCCGGTGTAAACAGGGTGTGATGCGGAAGAGGTGTCGAGCATAAATACCGGATACTCAACGCCGTCGTGCCAAACCATGGTTTTACCGTGTGTGTCGGCACAAGAGCGTATCAGCCAGCCTTCGTTGGCGCCGCTGTCGAAAAACAGAACGGTGCGGTAATTTTCGGGGTGCAGATTCGGTTTCATATTCAATCTTTTCTTGAATGTTATAATATAACATTATAGCCGATATAAGAATGATTATCAACAAACCAAATCAAGTTAATCACCCGCGCGGTTTTCAGACAGCCTTTTCCTGCTTCTCGGCCGCATCCAGCAATAAAAACACCAGCAAAGCCAGCAGCATCAGCACCGCAGTGAGCACCATCGCGCTGTCGTGGTTTTCTGCGCCCGCCGTGCCGAGATAGCGGTAAATCAGGGTGGTGAGCGTTTGCCATTCGGGGCGCGACAAAAACAGGGTGGCGGCAAATTCGCCCACGCAGGTAGCGGCGGCCAAAGTCAGCCCGCGCCTCAACGCGGGCAGCAGCAGCGGAACGGTAACGGTTAAGGCCGTCTGAAACGGCGTGGCTCCCAAACTGCGGGCGGCGGCGGCATAATTGGCGGGCAGCGCATCCCAAGCGGCGAGCAGGTCTTTGGCGATAAAAGGATAGGCCAACAGCGCGTAAGTGGACACCAAAAGCGGCAGCGACGCCGTCCATTCGGGGTAAAGCAGCAGCAGGCCGAACGCCACGCACACGGGCGACACCATAAACGGCAGAAACGTCAGCGCACGCACCCACGCGGCGCGGCGCGCCAAAGCCGCGTGCAGCACGCTCAGCAGCAACGCCAGCAGCATCGCCCAAAAAGTGAAACGCAAGGTGTTCCAAACGGCGTGTAAAGTTTCGGCTTCCCGCCACACCGCCCAAGAATCCCCTGCCTGCGCCGCCTGCCATAACACGGCCAGCAGCGGCAGGGCGCAGCAGGCGGCCAAAAGCAGCAGCGAACCCGCCAGCAGTGCTCTGGCGGCAAAAGTGCGCGGCGGCTCGGGCGGCAGCGGGCGGATGGTGCGGCCCGAAGCGGCGCGGCGGCTCCAATGTGCATACAGCACACTCGCCAGCGCGGTAATCGCCAGCACCAGCCACACCAGCACCGAAGCCTGCGCCATATCGAGTTCATACGCAATCAGTTGGTAGATTTCCACTTCCACCGTGGCATAACGGCTGCCGCCGAGCAGCAGCGCCAGCCCGAAACCCGAAAAACAATATAAAAACACCAAACACACGCCACCCGCCAGCCACGGCTGCAACACGGGGCGTTCGACATGCCAAAAACGCTGCCATGCGTTTGCGCCCAAAGTCTGCGCCGTGTGCAGCCGTGCCGCAGGCACTTGCAGAAACCCCTGATACGCCGCACGCACCAGCACGGGCAGGTTGAAAAACACATTGCCGTAAAGCAGCAGATAGGGCGTGTCTTCCCAGCCCGCCCACAACAGGCCGTGCGGGCCGAACAGCGCCAGCACGCCCATACCGGCCACCAGCGTGGGCATCACAAACGGCAGCATCAACAGGCGCAGAATCCAACGCCGCCCGGGAAACGCCAGCCGCGCCAACACCCAAGCCGCCGGCACGCCCGCCAGCAGCGCCAACACGCAGGTAACCGCCGCCTGAAGCGTGGTCCAGCCGATGCGCCACCGGATATATTCGTCTTGCAGCATCTGCCAAACCATTCCCCCGTTTTCATAAAGCACCAGCGCAAACAGGGGCGCGGCCACCATCACGGCAAGGAAGCCGAGCGGCAGCAGCGCAAGCAGCAGGGTGGCGGCGGGTTTGAACAGGGGCATGGCAATCAACCGGTTTGTGCGGGAAGTTACGGCATTGTAAAGGAAAACAGCAGATCGGGGCTTTTGCAAAAACACCTTAAGGCCGAAGCCTCTGTAAAAAGCCGTTTTAATCCTGAATTTATTTATATTTCGTCATACTCGGGCTTGACCCGAGTATCTCTTTTTCTTCTAAAACAAACAGATGCTCGGGTTGAGCATGAGCATGACGCAAATGTTTTAAGGTATCGAAAAGAATTTTGCAAAGGTATCAGGCCGTCTGAAACATCCGATTATCGTCATCAGCTTCGCAAGCCGAAATATGACGAATGTGTTTTTTTATCAGGTTGATTGGCGCAAACAGCGGCGCCGGCATAAAAAACACCCCGCATTTTGTTGTGCGGGGTGTTTTGCCGTTGCCGTGGTTACAGCGAATAATACATTTCGAATTCCAACGGGTGCGGCGCCATGCGGATGCGCTTCACGTCTTCTTCTTTGAAGGCGATGTAGCTTTCGATCCAGTCTTTGCTGAACACACCGCCGCGGGTTAAGAACTCGTGGTCGGCTTTCAGTGCTTCCAGCGCTTCTTCCAAAGAGGCGCAAACAGTGGGCACCAATGCGTCTTCTTCAGGCGGCAGGTCGTAAAGGTTTTTATCGGCGGGGTCGCCCGGATGGATTTTGTTTTGGATACCGTCCAAACCGGCCATCAGCAGGGCGGAGAAAGCCAGATAGGGGTTGGCCATCGGATCGGGGAAACGCGCTTCGATGCGGCGGGCTTTGGCGCTGTTCACCGCAGGAATGCGGATGGAAGCCGAACGGTTTTTGGCCGAATAAGCCAGCTTGGTCGGCGCTTCGAAGTGCGGCACCAAACGTTTGTAGGAGTTGGTGGAGGGGTTGGTGATGGCGTTCAGGGCTTTGGCGTGTTTGATGATGCCGCCGATGTAGTAAAGGGCGGTGTCGCTCAAGCCGGCGTAGCCGTCGCCTGCAAACAGGTTTTGGCCGTCTTTCCAGATGGATTGGTGAACGTGCATGCCGCTGCCGTTGTCGCCCATAATCGGTTTGGGCATGAAGGTGGCGGTTTTGCCGAAGTTGTGGGCAACGTTGTGGATGATGTATTTCATATCCTGCGTCCAGTCGGCGCGGCGCACCAGCGTGCTGAATTTGGTGCCGATTTCCATTTGGCCGGCGGTGGCCACCTCGTGGTGGTGCACTTCGACGGGGATGCCGATTTCTTCGAGCAGGTTTACCATGGCCGAGCGCAGGTCTTGGCCGGAATCAACGGGGGCAACGGGGAAATAGCCGCCTTTCACGAAGGGGCGGTGGCCGGTGTTTTGGCCGTCGTATGATTTGCCGCTGCTCCATGCGGCTTCTTCGCTGTGGATTTTGTAGCGGGTGCCGCTCATGCTGGTTTCGAATTCTACGCCGTCGAACACGAAAAACTCAGGCTCGGGGCCGAAATAGGCGGTGTCGCCGATGCCTGAAGATTTCAGGTAGGCTTCGGCGCGTTTGGCGATGGAGCGCGGATCGCGGTCGTAGCCCTGGCCGTTGGCGGGGTCGATCACGTCGCAGGTAATCACAACGGTGGCGTCGTCGTAAAACGGGTCGATATAGGCGGAGCTTGAATCGGGGCGCAGCTGCATATCGGAAGCCTGAATGCCTTTCCAGCCGCCGATAGACGAGCCGTCGAACGCCTGGCCGTTTTCAAACCACTCTTCGGGGTCGTCCAACACCACATGGGCGGGTACGGTAACGTGCTGCTGTTTGCCTTTGGTATCGGTGAAGCGCAGGTCAACGAAGCGCACTTCGTTTTCTTCGATAAGTTTGACTACTTCTTTTACTGACATAATCTGCTCCTGAGAGGATAGTGAAGGGGAAAGCGATTTCAAAACAACCAAATCTGCACCGCAGGCGGTAGCGGAACATTGTGCCACAACCGTCGGGAAAAGGGGGCGGGGCGTAAACAAAAACCGCGCCGTGATGGAAGCCAATATAGTTTTTGTTTGTAAAATTGTCAACAATCTGATGTGTAAAGAATCTAGGCCGTCTGAAAATTTTCAGACGGCCTGTCTGTTTTATCGGCCTGCTGCAAATAAAAACAACCCTTTATTCAGGAAAATATTGCTGCCTGCCCCGCCAATACAGCATGGTTTTATTTTTAAGCAGCTAATATATAATGCGCTTTTATCTGCGCAGGGCCTTTGCCGCCCCGCATCCGACCGCATTATTACGGAACCTACCCAATGGCTGCCCCGCTTCCCCGTTATGCCGTTTTCGGCAACCCTATTGCCCACAGCAAATCGCCGCAAATCCACCAACAATTCGCCTTGCAGGAACAGGTGCGGATCGAATATGAGCGCATCTTGGCCGAGCCGGGCGGGTTTGCCGCCGCCGCCGAACGTTTTTTTACCGAAGGCGGCTTGGGGGCAAACGTTACCGTGCCGTTCAAAACCGATGCCTATGATTGGGTGAGCGAATATTCCGAGCGGGCCGAAGCCGCCGGCGCGGTCAACACCATCATTCCGCTGGGCGGCGGCCGCTTCCGAGGCGACAACACCGACGGCGTGGGGCTGGTAAACGACATCACCGAAGCGCAAGAGGTCGCCCTGAAAAACCGGCGCATTCTGATTTTGGGCGCGGGCGGCGCGGTGCGCGGCGTGGTGCCCGTGCTGCTGCAACAGCAACCCGCCGACATCACCATCGCCAACCGCACCGAAGCCAAAGCGCGGGAGCTGGCGGAGCGTTTCGGCGTTCGGTCGGCACCGCTGGACGGCCTGCCCGCCAACCGTTTCGACATTATCATCAACGGCACCTCGGGCGGTTTGGGCGGCGAAATACCGGCGGTTGCGCCCGAAGTATTCGGTGCCTGCGAGCTGGCCTACGATATGGTGTACGGCGCAGCGGCACAGGCGTTTTTGGATTATTCCCGCCGCAGCGGTGCCAAAAAAACCGCCGACGGTTTGGGTATGCTGGTGGGGCAGGCCGCGTTTTCCTACCGGCTCTGGCGCGGTTTTTCGCCCGACATCAAACCCGTTATCCGTTATATGAAAGAGGCCGTCTGAAATGATTAAATGGCTGCTCGCACTGCCTTTTGCGGCGTTTATCCTGTTTAATGCCTATGTGTACGGCAACATCATCACCTATCGCGCCGTGGCGCCACACAAAACCGCGTTTATGAGTATGCGCATGAGCGATTTCCGCGCCAAAGGCAAAGACGTCGAACTGGATTACCGCTGGGTGCCTTACGGCCAAATCTCCACCAACCTTAAAAAAGCCCTGATTGCTTCGGAAGACGCCAACTTTGCCGCCCACGGCGGTTTCGACTGGGGCGGCATCCGCAACGCCATGAAGCGCAACGAACGCAGCGGCAGAATCCGCGGCGGTGGCTCCACCATCAGCCAGCAGTTGGCAAAAAACCTGTTTTTGAGCGAAAGCCGCAGCTATTGGCGCAAAGCCGAAGAAGCCGCCATCACCGCCATGATGGAAGCCACCACCGATAAAGACCGTATTTTCGAAATTTATTTAAACGTAATCGAATGGGGCTACGGCATTTACGGTGCCGAGGCGGCCTCGCAGCATTTCTATAAAAAACCGGCCGCCAACCTGACCAAGCAGCAGGCAGCCAAACTCGCCGCCCGCGTGCCGCGCCCGCTGTATTACGCCGAAAACCCGCGCGACCGCAGTTTACGCAACAAAACCAATATTATTCTGCGCCGCATGGGTTCGGCCGCGTTGCCGGATACGGAATGAGATTTCTGCAAACGCCGCCCCAACAAAAAACGGAACAGCATTAACTGTTCCGTTTTTATAGTGGTTTAAATTCAGAATAGGACAAGGCGCCGAGCCGAAGACAGTACAGATAGTACGGAACCGATTCTGTTGCCGCTTCAGCGGCTTACAAAATCGTTCTCTTTGAGCTAAGGCGAGGCAACGCTGTACTATTCTAAATTTAAGCCACTATATTTTTTCAGACGGCCTTTGCAGGGCATCAGGCCGTCTGAAAAGTTTTATACCATTACACGTTCACTTTTTCGGCCACTTCGTTGTAGCTGTCGATTTCGTTGAAGTTCATGTAGCGGTAGATCTGATCTCCCTGCTCGTTGATGATACCGATATTGGCTTGGTATTCCTCAACGGTGGGGATTTTGCCCAGTTTGGAGCAGATGGCCGCCAGTTCCGCAGAACCCAAGAACACGTTGGTGTTTTTACCCAAACGGTTGGGGAAGTTGCGGGTGGAGGTAGACATCACGGTCGCCCCTTCGCGCACTTGTGCCTGGTTACCCATACACAACGAGCAGCCGGGCATTTCCATGCGCGCGCCGGCGCGGCCGAGCACACCGTAGTGGCCTTCGTTGGTCAGCTCTTGCGCGTCCATTTTGGTGGGCGGCGCCATCCACAGGCGCACAGGGATGTCGCTCTTGCCTTCCAGCAGTTTGGAAGCGGCGCGGAAGTGGCCGATGTTGGTCATGCACGAACCGATGAACACTTCGTCGATCGGCGTGCCGGACACTTCGGACATGAATTTCACGTCGTCGGGATCGTTCGGGCAGGCCACGATCGGCTCTTTGATGTCGTCCATGTTGATTTCGATAACGGCGGCGTATTCTGCGTCTTTATCGGCTTCCAAAAGCTGCGGATTAGCCAGCCAGGCTTCCATGGCTTTGATGCGGCGCTCCAGCGTGCGCGGATCTTTATAGCCGTCGGCAATCATGTTTTTCATCAACACGATATTGGACTTCATGTATTCGATAATCGGCGCTTCATTGAGCTTCACGGTACAGCCGGCGGCGGAACGCTCGGCGGAAGCGTCGCTCAACTCGAACGCCTGCTCCACTTTCAGATCGGGCAGGCCTTCGATCTCCAAGATGCGGCCGGAGAAAATATTTTTCTTGCCGGCTTTGGCCACGGTGAGCAGGCCTTGCTTGATGGCATACAGCGGAATGGCGTTCACCAGATCGCGCAGGGTAACGCCCGGTTGCAGTTTGCCGCTAAAGCGCACCAAAACGGATTCAGGCATATCGAGCGGCATCACGCCGGTGGCGGCGGCAAAGGCCACCAAACCTGAACCTGCGGGGAAGGAGATGCCCAGCGGGAAGCGGGTGTGCGAGTCGCCGCCGGTGCCGACTGTGTCGGGCAGCAGCAGGCGGTTCAGCCATGAGTGGATCACGCCGTCGCCCGGGCGCAGGGAAACGCCGCCGCGGGTAGAGATAAACTCAGGCAGCTCTTTGTGGGTTTTCACGTCCACCGGTTTCGGATAAGCGGCGGTGTGACAGAACGACTGCATCACCAAATCGGCGGAGAAGCCCAAGCAGGCGAGGTCTTTCAGCTCGTCGCGGGTCATCGGGCCGGTGGTGTCTTGCGAGCCGACGGTGGTCATGCGCGGTTCGCAGTAAGTGCCGGGGCGCACGCCCTGCCCTTCGGGCAAGCCGCAGGCGCGGCCAACCATTTTTTGTGCCAGCGAAAAGCCTGCTTTGCTTTCGGCAGGTGCCTGCGGCAGGCGGAATTCGGTGGATGCGGGCAAGCCCAGCGCTTCGCGGGCTTTGGCGGTGAGGCCGCGGCCGATAATCAGGTTGATGCGGCCGCCGGCCTGCACTTCGTCGAGCAATACTTGCGATTTCAGCTGGAATTCGGCAACGGTTTCGCCGTTTTTCACGATTTTGCCTTCATACGGCAGAATATCGACCACGTCGCCCATTTTCAGTGCGGAAACGTCCACTTCGATCGGCAGTGCGCCCGAATCTTCTTGGGTGTTGAAGAAAATCGGTGCGATTTTGCCGCCCAAGCACACGCCGCCGTAGCGTTTGTTCGGCACGAAGGGGATATCCAGGCCGGTGTGCCAAATCACGGAGTTGGTGGCGGATTTGCGCGAAGAACCGGTGCCGACTACGTCGCCCACATAGGCAACGGGGTGGCCTTTGGCTTTCAATTCTTCCAACAGTTTGATGGGGCCGACTTCGCCGGGTTTGTCGGGGTTGATGCCGTCGCGCGGGTTTTTCAGCATGGCCAGCGCATGCAGCGGGATGTCGGGGCGGCTCCAGGCGTCGGGCGCGGGTGAGAGGTCGTCGGTGTTGGTTTCGCCGTCGACTTTGAATACGGTAACGGTGATTTTTTCGGGCACTTTTTCGCGCGAGGTAAACCATTCGGCGTTGGCCCACGATTCGAGCACGGCTTTGGCGTGCGGGTTGCCTTTGTCGGCTTTTTCTTTCACGTCGTGGAAAGAGTCGAACATCAAGAGGGTGTGTTTCAACCCTTCGGCGGCAATCGGCGCCAGTTTGTCGTTGTCGAGAAGCTCAATCAGCGGGTGGATGTTGTAACCGCCGAGCATGGTGCCCAGAAGTTCGGTAGCGTATTCGGGCGATACCAGCGGGCTTTGTACGCTGCCTTCGGCAACGGCGGCCAAGAACGAGGCTTTTACTTTGGATGCGTCGTCCACGCCGGGTGGCACGCGGTTGGCTAGCAAATCTACCAAGAATCCGTCTTCGCCTGCGGGCGGGTTTTTCAGCAGTTCCACCAGATCGGCGGTTTGCTGGGCGGTGAGCGGGAGGGCGGGAATGCCCAGAGCTTCGCGCTCTGCGGCGGCTTTGCGATAGGCTTCTAACATCTCGTTGTTCCTTTTAGTGGTTTTTCTTCTGGGTTTACCGCACATTGTAGTGCTGCGTAGTTTTTAAATCATAAACCAAATTTGTGTAAATAGGAACTTTCTTTTGCAGTTCTCGGGCAGGATTGCGGTTGGTTTAAAGGCCGTCTGAAAGGGTTTCAGACGGCCTGTTTGATAATGCCGGCGTTAGTGTTTGCGTTTGCGTGAAATACATATCGACCACACCAACAGCAGGTTCAGCTGCGCCAGCACGACGGCGGCGGCGGCTTTGGCCAGATCGGCCAGCGTCCAGGTGCCGACGATGGGGTTGTAGAACAGGTTGCGGTGGTCGTTGACAATCAGGTAAACCGTTAACAGCCACAGCGACCAGGTTACTGCAAAAATCAATATGCTTTTGGTGCTGATAACCGGATTGGGTTTCCGCGCTTTATGGATAACCATCAGTTCGCGCAAGTCTTGCACTTGTTCAGACATAAGCCTCTCCTTTCGTTGCGGTGATAAAAAACGCCGTGTCGGCGGCAGCCCTGTGCTACTGCACGCCCCTGTCGGGGCTGACCCAGGTGGCCTTGCGCCGTTTGTCGCGCAAAAGCGCCTTGGGGAAACCGTGGATCAGTGTGATGCTGTTGAGCAGCCAGAAGGCATAGGGATACCAGATGCAGCTGATGAAATAGCGGAATAAGTTGCTTTCGTAGCGGCTGTCGATAAACATGCTCACGGAAAACTGCAAAATAAACATCATGAAGGTAATCAGGCTGGCCACTTTGAACAGCGTGAAATCATGCGGGTGGCCGAGCGCCAGCTCCGCCAGGCCTGCAATGGTTACGCCCAAAAGCGAATACGCCCAAATCAGGGTGATGAAATATTCGGCATAAAGCGGCCACAGGCGGATATGGTGCAGCCGCCAGATGTCTTTGAAATATTTCAAAATCACTTCCGCCCCGCCCTGTGCCCAGCGCAGCCGCTGGCGATAGAGGCCGCGTATGGTTTCGGGCATCAATACCCAACACAATGCACGCGGTTCGTAGGCGATGTTGTAACCGGCGATTTGGGTTTTCCAGCTCACGTCGATGTCGTCGGTGATCATGTTGTCGCTCCAGCCGCCGATTTTCAGCAGCACGTCTTTACGTATGCACATAATCACGCCGGACACGGTAAACAATGTGCCCACCACGCTTTGCGAGCGTTTGATCAGGCCGATAATCGAGCTGAATTCGGCCACTTGGAGTTTGCCCAACACGGTGCTGCGGTTGCGCACGCGCGGGTTGCCGGTTACGGCGCCCAAATCGGGGTTGTCTTCCATATTCTGAATCATGTATTCGATGGCGCTGTAATCGAGGATGGCGTCGCCGTCGATGCCCACGATGTATTTGCCCAGTGCATGGCGGGCGCCGTTGTTCATGGCGGAGGCTTTGCCGCCGTTGGGTTGGTCGACCACCACGATTTTTTCGGCTTTTTCCGCCCAGCGTTCGATGATTTCGAGCGTGTTGTCGGTGCTGCCGTCGTTGATGAAGATCAGCTCGTAGTTGGGGTAGGTTAAATTGAGCAGGTGCGGTATCGATGTGTCGAGGTTGTCTGCTTCGTTGTAGCAGGGAATCAGCACGCTCACCATCGGTGCGTAGCCCTGATACATAAACTCGGGTTCGCCCGCCCGCCGCTCGAGAAACAGAAAATAAAAAATGCCCGAAACCGTCCAATACACGGCCATGATGCCCGGATAGAGCATCACGAATACGGCTAAATATTCATACCAGTCCATTGGGGTTGCTGCCCTTGCTGTTTGTGTTTG
>JBHALY010000200.1:0-5031 GCA_041827905.1 Neisseria dentiae | reverse complement strand
ATTATTTATACATATAGCATACATCGGTATCGCTTGCAGCGGCATTGTCGGCCTTGGGCTTGCATAAAGTAACCACTCCGTTGCCGTCTATCTTCATATAACGCTCCTCTCCGGGATTGGTTGTTTTGTTTGCGTTGGCAACGATAACATAATTATCTTCTATGGGATTTGCCGCACTATTGCCTTCCGGCTGTTGATAGACAATATCAAAATACGGATTTTTTTCGAGGGCATCTGTAAGTTTTTGCCGCTCGGCTTCGTCTGCTGTATCAGAAGGGCGGTTTGGGAAGCGCTTGTTCTGCGCATAATAACGCTCCAGCATCTGCGCATTGATCATTAAATCGGCGCGCACGTTTTCCAAGCGCGTTTGGCGGACATAGGTTTCGTAAGACGGATAGGCGATGGTGGCCAAAATGGCCAGCGTCAGCACCACAATCATCAGCTCGATCAGGGTGAAGCCTTGTTGTTGCGTTTTCATGTCGGGTCTGTATCGGGGAAGTGAGTCGGTAGGTTGGTTTTAAGGAGGCGGAAATATCCGTATGCGCCGCCTTAAGCCGAAATGTGTATAGTGTAAATATTCTAAATTAACTGCTTCAGCTTGCAAAGTATAAATTGATTTTGCTTTCTTCGTGCGCAAAGGCGATATTTGGTATCGTAAATATACTAAGCGGAATAATTCACATCCGAAACTGTTGTATTTTGTGTGTATGGATAAGCGCAGCAAGCGGGAAAGTTTGTAAAATTTCCGCCCGGGCTATGTAAAAATAATTTATAAAATATTTTAAATAACAATAGGTTATGATTTATTTTTTTATGCTTTACGCTTGGCGGCGTGTGGCTTTTGCAGTAAACTCACGCCCGTTTGTTAGTTTGTTTTTCAAAAATATCTGTAATTGATAATTTTAAACATTGAGGCATTATGGCAAAAGCGATTAAATGGATTGGCATAGCGGCCGTTGTGGTTGCATTGGGTTTTGCTGCGTGGACGTATTTAAAACCCGAAGACCAAGTCAACTATCTCACCCAACCGGTAAGCCGTATCGACATCAATCAAACGGTCAGCGCCACCGGCGAAATTTCGGCGGCGCAGCTGGTTACGGTAGGCTCGCAGGCTTCGGGCCAGATTAAAAAGCTGCACGTGAAAATCGGCCAGCAGGTTAAAAAAGGCGATTTGATTGCCGAAATCGATTCGACAACGCAATTAAACGAGCTCAACACCAATAAAGCCAAGCTCGACACTTATAAGGCCCAACTGGTTTCCGCCGAAATCAAACAACGCACGGCCGATAAGAAATACAAGCGCGAAAAAGCCTTGTGGGCCGAAGACGCCACTTCCAAACAAGAGCTTGAAGATGCCGAAGACACGCTGGCCGCAGCCAAAGCATCGGTGGCCGAATTGAAATCCTTAATCAAACAAACCCAGATTTCCATCAACACTTCAGAAGCCGACTTGGGCTACACCCGCATTATGGCGACGATGGACGGAACGGTGGTGTCGATTCCCGTAGAAGAAGGCCAAACGGTGAACGCCAACCAAACCACACCCACCATCGTGCAGCTTGCCGATTTGAGCAAAATGCAGAACAAAATGCAGATTGCCGAGGGCGACGCCGGCAAAGTGAAGGCCGGCCAGGCGTTAACCTTTACCATTCTTTCCCAGCCCGACAATCCCCGTGCGGCCGTTATCGACACGGTTGACCCGGGCCTGACCACCATGTCGCAAGGTTCTTACACCACCAGCACCGACACCACCGACACCGCGATTTACTACTATGCCCGCGCCCTCGTGCCCAATGAAGACGGCTCGCTGCACATCGGCATGACCACAGAAAACACCATCACCATCAATCAGGCGAAAAACGTTTTGAGCGTGCCCAATCTGGCGGTTAAAACTCAGAAAGGCAAAAAAGTGGTGCGCGTGTTAGACGATAAAAACCAGCCGCAGCAACGCGAAATCAAAACCGGCCTGAGCGACGGCACCAACACTCAAGTGCTTTCCGGTGTAAAAGAGGGCGAAAAAGTGATTATTTCCGAAGCAACCGCAGCCGATGCCCAGAAAGAACTCCGCGGCGGCCCGATGGGACCGATGTAACGGAGCCGCATCATGAGTCTGATCGAATGCAAAAACATCAACCGTTACTTCGGCAGCGGCGACAACCGCGTACACGTGTTGAAAAATATCAGCCTGAGCATAGAAAAAGGCGATTTCGTGGCGATTATCGGCCAATCCGGCTCGGGCAAATCCACCCTGATGAACATCATCGGCTGCTTGGACACCGCCACTTCCGGCTCTTACGCCATCGACGGTGTGGAAACCTCGCAGATGGATGCCGACGAGCTGGCCGGTTTGCGCCGCAAGCGCTTCGGCTTTATCTTCCAGCGCTACAACCTGTTAAGTGCTCTCAGCGCCCGCGACAACGTTGCCCTGCCCGCCGTTTACGCCGGTATGGAACAGGCCGACCGCAACCGCCGCGCCGACAAGCTGCTGCATGATTTGGGTTTGGAAAGCAAAGAAGGCAACAAACCCAGCGAGCTTTCAGGCGGCCAGCAGCAGCGCGTGAGTATCGCCCGCGCGCTGATGAACGGCGGCGAGATTATTCTGGCCGACGAACCCACCGGCGCGCTGGACACCCAGTCGGGCGAAAACGTGATGGAAATCATCCACGGCCTGCACAAACAGGGACACACCATTATTTTGGTAACGCACGACCCCGGCATCGCCGCCAACGCCAACCGCGTGATTGAAATCCGCGACGGCGAAATCATCGCCGACACCAGCAAAACCACCGAAATCCCGCCCAGCAAGGTAGAGAGCATCAAAGAAAACACCTCGTGGCTGTTTTTCAAAGATCAGTTTATGGAATCGTTCCGCATGTCGGTGCAGGCGATTATGGCGCACAAAATGCGTTCGCTGCTCACCATGCTCGGCATCATCATCGGTATAGCCTCGGTGGTGTCGGTGGTGGCGTTGGGGCGCGGCTCGCAAGAGAAAATCCTGTCGGACATCAGCTCCATCGGCACCAACACCATCAGCGTTTACCCCGGCCGCGGGTTTGGCGACCGCCGTTCGGGCAGGGTGCGCACGTTAACGATCGGCGATGCCGAAGCGATTGCCAAGCAGAGCTATGTGGACAGCGTTACCCCCATGGTTTCTTCCAGCGCCACCGTTACCTACCGCAATATCGACGCCACCGCCCAGCTTTACGGTGCCGGCGAGCAATATTTCGACGTGCGCGGCATCAAAATCGAAGAAGGCCGGCTGTATGACGCCGACGACGTGAAAAACAACGCCCAAGTGGTGGTGATTGACCAAAACACCAAAGACAAACTGTTTTCAGACGGCACCAACCCCATCGGCAAAACCATTTTGTTTAAAAAGCGTCCGTTGCGGATTATCGGCGTAACCGAAAAAGACACCAGCGGTTTCGGCGGCAGCGAAAACCTGCAAATCTGGGCGCCCTACACCACCGTGATCAACCAAATCAGCGGCCAGCGCTACATCAACTCGATTACCGTGAAAATCAAAGACGATGTGAATTCGCAGGCGGCCGAAAAAGGCTTGGACGAACTGTTGCTCTCGCGCCACGGCGTAAAAGACTTCTTTATGCAAAACAGCGACAGCATCAAACAAACCATCGAAAGCGCCACCAGCACCATGACGCTGCTGATTTCGTCTATCGCCTTTATTTCGCTGTTTGTGGGCGGCATCGGCGTGATGAACATCATGTTGGTTTCCGTAACCGAGCGTACCAAAGAAATCGGCGTGCGCATGGCCATCGGCGCGCGGCAGAGCAATATTTTGCAGCAGTTTCTGATTGAAGCCGTATTAATTTGCCTGATCGGCGGCTTGGCCGGCGTGCTGGTTTCGTTCGGCATCAGCACCCTGTTCAACTATTTCGTTAAAGAATTCACCATGTCGTTTTCCACGCTCTCCATCGTGGCCGCCGTAACCTGCTCCACCGTTATCGGCGTGGTGTTCGGCTTTATGCCCGCCAAACGCGCCTCGCAGCTGAACCCCATTGACGCACTGGCACATGATTAATCTGTTTCAGACGGCCTTATTCCGTATCAGGCCGTCTGAAAAAGGAACCCGACCATGACACGCAAAACATTTTTTCAGACGGCCTTAAGCATCAGCATCGCGCTCGCACTCGGCGGCTGCGCCGTCAACCACACCGCCGATCCCAATCTCACCCTCGAAGCCACCGGCAGCGTGATTTCAGCCGAAGAAACCGCCCAACGCTACGACGTAAACGGCGAATGGTGGAGCATTTATAACAGCAGCCAGCTTAACAGCCTGATTAACCAAGCGTTTGAAAACAACGTCGATTTGAAAAAAGCCGCCGTCAGCGTCAACAAAGCGCTTTATCAGGCCAATATCCTCGGTGCCGAACTGGTGCCCGGGTTTAACGGCTCGCTGGGCGCTTCCAGCTCTACCAATCTGAAAAGCGGCGTGAGCAGCCAATCTTTCAGCAGCCAGCTCGGCCTGAGCTACGAAATCGACTTATGGCAGAAGCTCAATGCCCAAGCCGATGCGCAAGTGTGGGAATACAAAGCCACCCAGCAGGATTTGGCCGCTACCCGCCTCACGCTCGCCAACAACGTGGCCGATGCCTATTTCAATATCGCCTATCTGAACGAAGCCATCGCCCTCACCGAAAAATCGGTGAAACAATACCAAAGCATAGACCGCATCGCATCGGCCAAATACAAATACGGCAAAGCCGATTCCTCCGAGCCGCGTCAGGCACAGCAATCGCTGCTGTCGGCCCAAAACAGCCTGGTTCAGCTCAAAAGCAGCCGCGAAACGCTGGAAGAAACCCTGCGCAACCTGCTGAACCTCAAGCCCGGCCAAAACATGGCCGCCGAGCCGTCCGGCTTCCGCCTGCTCGATGCGAAAGGCGTGGATTTGAACGTGCCCGTTTCCACGCTGGCCAACCGCCCCGACCTGCGCGCCGCCGAATACCGCCTGCAATCGTCGCTGAAAAGCGTGGATGCCCAAAAGCGCAGCTGGTATCCGAGCATCACCGT
>JBHALY010000199.1:0-3519 GCA_041827905.1 Neisseria dentiae | reverse complement strand
AGGCGGGAATCCAGTCGTTTTTTCGTAAGTTATTGAAATAAAATACTTGATGGTTTTAAGGCTGGATTCCCGCCTACGCGGGAATGACGATAATTGGATGTTTCAGACGGCCTAAACGAATTTTGCAAAGGTCTCGGCCTGTTTGATTGCCATTAGTTCTAAAGAATTAGCCCGAAAGCACAGTCGGGCTATTTTCATTCAACATAAACTCGTTCATAGTGATAAAACCTTTCTGCTTAAAAGCAGTCTTCCTATCACCCTATCCCGGTTATGCACTGTTATGAAACACCCAAAAAGCCTGTCTTCCCGACTCAAGCTGCTCACCGTTTTATGGGTAACGGCGGCGGTCGGCTCGATTGTGTTGACGCTGCTGCTGTCGTGGCGTTTGGAAGGCGGCGGGGCGGCGATTAACGATGCGGGCAGCCTGCGCATGCAAACCTACCGTTTGGGGCTGCTGATCAGCGAGCGCCGAATTGCGGAGGCTTTGGCGCGTATCGAGCGTTTCGACCACACGCTCGCACAGCTGAAGCAGGGTGATCCGGCACGGCCGCTGTTTCTGCCCGACACCCCCGAAGTGCAGGAGCAAATGCAAACGCTCACCCGCCGCTGGCAAAACGAAATCCGCCCGATGCTGCAACGGGCGGCAACGGGCGGCGGCACCGTGCCGGAGCAGAGGCTGGAGCAGTTTGTCGATTCGATCGACGCGCTGGTGCTGTCGGCCGAATCGGTGAACGCGCGCCACACCAAATGGCTGCGCTTTTTCCAAAGCGGGCTGATGGTGCTGGTGCTGGCCGGTGCGATGGTGATGGTGGTGCTGCTTTATTTGTGGATTATCCGCCCGCTCGACCAATTGCAGCAGGGCGTGAGCGACATACACGACGGCAAACTGGGCGTGCAGGTGCCGATAGACGGCTCGGCCGAATTTGCCGAAGTGGATAAAGGCTTCAACCAGATGAGCCTGCGCCTGCAACAGCTATACGCCCATTTGGAGCAGGAAGTGGCCGAAAAAACCCGCGATTTGGCCGAAAAAAACTACACGCTGGGCACGCTTTATTTTTTCTCGCGCTTTCTCAACCGCATTCAGACGGCCGCCGAAGCGGGCGAAACCTTTTTAGAGAAAATCATGAACCTTGTGCCCGCCGACGCGGGCAGCATACGCCTGCTCGATTTCGAGCGCGAACGCATGGATTTGGTTGCCCACCGCGGCCTGCCCGAAAACCTGCAAACCGCCGAAGCCTGCCGCCGTTTGGAAGACTGCTTCTGCGGCCGCGCGGTGGCGCAGCACGATTGGCAGCCGATTACCTTCACCCACCCCGCCGAAGCCGGGCAGCAGCTGGCCGGTTGCGAAAAATCGGGCTTCCACTATCTTCAAGTGTTCGATATCCGCTACAACGGCATCGACTTGGGGCTGATGACGCTCTATTTCAAAGAAGCCTACGAACTCGAGCCGGGCATGCGCGAGCTGCTCGACACCTTGTGCAACCAGCTTGCCGGCGTGCTGAGCAATATCCGCCTGGCCGACGAAAGCCGCCAGCTTGCCGTTTTGCAGGAGCGCAACCTGATGGCGCAGGGGCTGCACGACAGCATCGCCCAAACCCTCACCTTTCTAAACCTGCAAGTGCAGATGCTCGAGAGCGCGCTGGCGGCGCAGGAGCAGGCGCAAATCAGCGAAAACCTGCAATTTATCAAAGAAGGCGTGCAGGAATGCTATGAAGACGTGCGCGAGCTGCTGCTGAACTTCCGCACCAAAATCAGCCGCAAAGAATTCGCCGAAGCCGTGCAAACCCTGAGCAAACGTTTCGAGCAGCAAACGCAGGTTGAAGTGAACACGGTTTGGCGGGGCGACGGCCCCGATCTGAGCAGCGAGCAGCAGTTGCAGTTTATTTTTATTTTGCAGGAAAGCCTGTCGAATATCCGCAAACACGCACAAGCCACGCAAGTGGATATAGAATTCGACAACAGCCGCGATTTCGCCATGAGCATACGCGACAACGGCAAAGGCTTCGACACAGGCCGTCTGAACGAATTATCCGGCAACCACGTCGGCCTCGGCATCATGCGCGAGCGCGCCTTGCGCATCAACGCCCGGCTGGAGCTGGATTCGCAGCCCGGCAGCCACACCTTAATCCGCCTCACCCTGCCGCAACAAGAAAGAGTTTTATTATGACCCTCGAACACACCACCGAACCCATCCGCATCGTGTTAATCGACGACCACACCCTGTTTCGCAGCGGCATCAAAGCCCTGCTGGCGCGGCAGGAAGGCTTTGAAGTGATCGGCGAGGCTTCAGACGGCCTCAGCGGCGTGAAGCTGGTCGAGCAGGCCGCGCCCGACGTGGTGCTGCTCGATTTGGATATGCCGGTGATGAACGGCCGCGAAGCCTTGGCGCAGATACTCAGCAGCCGCCCCGAGCAAACCGTGGTGATGCTCACCGTTTCGGAAGACAGCGAAGACTTAACCGAATGTATGCGCTTGGGCGCGCGCGGTTTTCTGCTCAAAAACATCCATGCCGAGTTTTTAATCGAATCGATCAAAAAAGCCGCCGCCGGCGACAATGTGTTTTCTCCCGAAATGACCGCGCGGCTGGTGCAGTCTTTAATCAACCCCGGCGCACCCGCAGTGGTAGGCGCGCTCGACAGCCTCACCCAGCGGGAGCTTGAAATTCTCGGCCATCTGGCCGCAGGCCGCAGCAACAAGGTGATTGCGCGCAAACTCGATTTGGCCGAATCCACCATCAAAGTGCATGTGCAGAACATTCTGCGCAAACTCGAACTTACCAGCCGCGTGCAGGCGGCGGTGTATGCCGTGCAGCACAACGTGCCGCAGCCGCAGGATTAAGTGCAGCTCAAAGCAGGCCGTCTGAAAAATATTTTTCAGACGGCCTGAACGAATTTCGCAAAGATTAAAACTGCCGGATAGCGTTTCCCTATCCGCCATATATAGTGGCTTAAATTCAGAATAGGACAAGGCGCCGAGCCGCAGACAGTACAGATAGTACGGAACCGATTCTGTTGCCGCTTTAGCGGCTTACAAAATCGTTCTCTTTGAGCTAAGGCGAGGCAACGCTGTACTATTCTGAATTTAAGCCACTATAATTCTTTCAGCCGATGGCGCTTACCCCTTAATCCTAACGCGCAAAAAGCACGGTTTTTATAGAATAGGCCTGTCTGAAACCCGATATCGAAAGAAGCGCCATGGCAGACTTTTCTATTTGGCAAAACAGCGGCGATACCGCCTTAATCGAGCATATTCTCGCCCGCTACCACCAAACCCACCGCAACCAGTTTCTGGAAATTCTGCCGTTGGCCGAAAAAGTCGCTTCGGTACACGCCGGTGAATTTCCGGCAGAAATCCTGCCTCTGCTGCAAGCCATGCAGGCCGATTTGCTCTCGCATATGCAAAAAGAAGAGCAGGTTCTGTTCCCCATGCTGGCCAACGGTATGGGACGGGGCGCCGCCATGCCCATCCGCGTGATGATGCACGAGCACGAAGAGCACGAACAAACCATCGCCCGCCTTT
>JBHALY010000198.1:0-2995 GCA_041827905.1 Neisseria dentiae | reverse complement strand
GCCATTATCGCCACGGCCCGCACCGGCAAAGTGGGCGACGGCAAAATTTTCGTCAGCCCGGTCGAACAGGTTATCCGTATCCGCACCGGCGAAACCGGTAACGAAGCCGTGTAGTTTTATTACCCCTAACTTACGGCAACAAATATTTTGATAGATATAGGAACTGCAAAATGAATGCGTTGAAAATCCTTCCCCTTGTCTTGCTATACCCCGCCGCCGCCTCGGCCGCCGAAACCGACGGTTGGTGGCAGCCTTTTTCCGCAATCAACTCGGGCGACACCGCATGGGTGATGACTTCGGCCGTGTTGGTTCTGTTTATGACGCTGCCCGGCCTTGCATTGTTTTACGGCGGCATGGTGCGTAAGAAAAACCTGCTCTCCACCATGATGCACAGTTTTTCCGTAGGCGCATTAGTGAGCGTGTTGTGGATGTTAATCGGCTATTCGCTGGCCTTTACGCCCGGCAACGCCTTTATCGGCGGTTTGGAGCGCGTGCTGCTCAACGGCATGAGTTTGGATGTGGCCAAAGAAATGGTTACCGTGTCGCCCAATGCCGGCAGCGTGCCCGAAGCGGTGTTTATGTTTTTTCAAATGACTTTCGCCGTGATTTCCACCGCCATTATCGCGGGCGCATTCGCCGAACGCATGAAATATTCGGCCATGATGCTGTTTTCGGGTCTGTGGATGCTGCTTGTTTACGTGCCGACGGCACACTGGGTGTGGGGCGGCGGTTTTATGAGTGCCGGCGGCGTGTTTGACTACGCAGGCGGCACTGTGGTGCACATCAATGCCGGTGTGGCCGGTTTGGTAGCCGCACTGGTTTTAGGCAAACGCGTGGGTTACGGCAAAGAAGCCATGCCGCCGCACAATATGGCCTTCACGCTGGTTGGCGCCGCCATGCTGTGGGTGGGTTGGTTCGGTTTCAATGCCGGCTCGGCCGTGGC
This sequence comes from Neisseria dentiae, assembly GCA_041827905.1. GTDB lineage: Bacteria > Pseudomonadota > Gammaproteobacteria > Burkholderiales > Neisseriaceae > Neisseria > Neisseria dentiae_B. Next base: position 2,052 of record JBHALY010000198.1, on the reverse strand, counting down.
CGCCAACGCTTCCGCAGGCATGGCAATGGCCGTTACCCAAATCGCCGCCGCTACCGGCGCACTGGTTTGGCTGCTGTGTGAAAAACTGGTGGGCCACAAACCCTCCGCCTTGGGCTTGGCTTCGGGTGCGGTGGCCGGCTTGGTGGGCATCACTCCCGCCGCAGGTTTTGTCGACCCGAAAGGCGCACTGGTTATCGGCATCGTTACCGCCGCCGGCTGTTATTGGGCCTCTGTGATTCTGAAACGCAAACTCGGCTACGATGATTCGCTCGACGCCTTCGGTATCCACGGCTTCGGCGGCCTGATCGGCGCCGTGCTGACCGGTTTGGTGTTCAACAACCAAATTTTCGGCGGCGATGCGGTTATCGGCAAACAAGTGCTGATTCAATTGAAAGACGCCCTCACCACCATCGTTTACAGCGGCGTGATGAGCTTTGTGATTCTGAAAGTGGTTAGTATCGTTTGCGGCGGCCTGCGCGTGGAACGCGATATAGAACGCGAAGGCTTGGATTTGAACATCCACGGCGAACGTGTGGAATAAACAACCAAAATAATAACTTGTTGTTTTGTAGTGGGATAGGCCGTCTGAAAAGGGGTTTCAGACGGCCTCTTTTTCTTTCGTGCAGAAACCGTGGGCAAAATCCCAACAAGTTTTTACACCATTAACTTTGCCGGCCTCAGCCCTCTCAGGCCGAAACCTTTGCCAAAGTTATATGGGCAGAAGCCTTTGCCAAAGTTATATGGGCAGAAGCCTTTGCAAAAAGTCGGTTTGCTCCTGAAAATGTTTTTATTCCTTCATACTCAGGCTTGATCCGAGTATCTGTTATTTCTTTTGAAGCAAAAAGATGCTCGGGCAAGCCCGAGCATCATGCAAAGGTTTTAAGATGCCGAAAGGAATTGTGCACAGGCCGCAGACCTTTGCAAAACTCCTGAAGGCCGTCTGAAATGCTTAACTCTCAAGCCTAAAACTTCCGCAACACATCAATCTTTAAAATCTTGATGACAGGCCTTGCAGCTTTGCCCCACTTGGCCAAACGAAGCCTTAACCGCAGCATAATCTCCGCGTTGCGCCGCCTGATTCAACGCCGCCGCCGCATCATTAAACCGCTTGATGGCCGTCTGAAACGCCTGCGGGTTTTCCCACACCGCCGCTTTCGCATCCGAGCCGCTGCCGTTGCTGCCAGCGCCATAATGCTTCCACGGCTCGCCCGCCGTTTCGTTCAACTGCGCTGCCAACGCAGCAAACTCCTTGGCTGGAAACGACTGCGCGTCGCTCTTTTTCAATATATCGCCCATTTTCTTATTCAAGCCGCGCCACTCTTTCATATATTGCTGGCGCGCCTTAATATCGCCCGCATCGGCATGAACCCAGCCCGCGGCCAAAACCGTGCACAACAGCGCCAAAAAATGCTTTTTCATCTTTGTGTTCCTTTAAAAATACGATCGTTCAGCCCGAAACGAAACACCGTGCAGCCAAACCAGCACGCACCAACCGTTTCAAAACCAACCGGCCATAATATTTATCATCGTTGTAAAACCAAGCATACCGCGCCCCTACGGCTTTGCCAACCGGCACCAACCGATATAGGCCAACAAAATCACATTCATCATCAGCGCATAAATCACCGCCGGCAGCGCAAACGCTTCATTATTCAGCACAAACGGGCTACCCGCCACCGCAATCGCCTGCGCCGAATTCTGCATACCCACCTCGATCACAATCGTGCGCCGCTGCCTGCCCGGCAGCCCGAACACCGCCGCCAGCAGCGCCCCCAAAGCCATCGCCGCCAAAATCAGCGCCGACACCATCCACACCAGCGACACGAAATGCTGCGCGATAATCTGCCGGTTGGCCGCAAAAAACACCGCCGCCAACACCAGCAGTGCCGGAAACGCCGCCTTATCCAACCCCTTTTTCGGCTTAATGGACATTTGGGTTGGTATTTCGAGAACTTAGCTTCTAATGGACATTTGGGTTGGTTTTCCAACCCTTTTTATCATTCAAATGCCAAAGAAATTATCTATAAACAATCGTTTAGTTTCTTCATTCAT
>JBHALY010000197.1:0-3129 GCA_041827905.1 Neisseria dentiae | reverse complement strand
TTATTTCTTGGCTTTTGCCGCAGGCTCCGCCGTGCCCTGAATGGCGGCGGCAATGCGTTCCGCCCCTTTCTTGGCCTGATCGATCTGGCGGGCTTCCACCATCACGCGCACCACAGGCTCGGTGCCCGATGCGCGCAGCACCACGCGGCCTTTGCCTTCAAGCTCTTTTTCCACTTCGGCCAAAACGTCTTTCGAAGCGCTCTGCCAATCCTGCCCTTTTTGGATGCGCACATTGATCATGGTTTGCGGGAACGCCTGCCAGTCGGAACACACAGTCATCAGATCCTGCTTCAGAATCCGCAGCGCGGCCAACACCTGCAAAGCCGAAATGATGCCGTCGCCGGTGTTGTGTTTGTCCATGCACAGAATATGGCCGCTGGCTTCGCCGCCGATTAACCAGCCGCGCTGGTGCAGCTGTTCCAACACATAGCGGTCGCCCACTTTGGCGCGGCAGAAGGCAACGCCCTGCTCTTTCAGCGCCAGCTCCATCGCCATATTGGTCATCACGGTGCCGACCACGCCGCCGATTTCCACGCCTTCGCGGGCGCGGGCTTTGGCAATCACGTAAATCAGGCTGTCGCCGTCGTAAACCTTGCCGTTTTTATCCACCATAATCAGGCGGTCGCCGTCGCCGTCGAGCGCGATGCCGTAGTCGGCTTCGTTTTGCAGCACCGCCGCCTGCAAGGCTTTCGGGTGGGTGGCGCCGCATTTTTCGTTGATATTGTAGCCGTCGGGTTCATCGCCGATGGCCACCACTTTCGCACCCAATTCGTGGAATACTTTGGGCGCAACGTCGTAACCCGCGCCGTTGGCGGTGTCCACCACCAGTTTCAGGCCGCGCAGATCGAGGTTGGCGGGAAAAGTGGATTTGCAGAATTCGATATAGCGGTCGTCGGCGCCGTTCACGCGGCGGGCGCGGCCGAGTTTGTCGGAAGGCAGGGTTTTCATTTCTTCGTCGAGTTTGGCTTCGATTTCCAACTCGATTTCGTCGGAAAGCTTCACGCCGCCCTCGGCGAAAAATTTGATGCCGTTGTCGGAATAAACATTGTGCGACGCGGAAATCATCACGCCGGCCGACAAGCGCAGCGCGCGCGTGAGATAGGCCACGCCGGGCGTGGGCAGCGGGCCGGTTTGGATAACGTTGACGCCGGCGGCGGTAAAACCGGCCACCAATGCGGCTTCGAGCATATAGCCCGAAATACGGGTGTCTTTACCGATAATCACGGTGGGCTTGTGTTCGCTGTCGTGCTGAACCAGCACCTGGCCTGCGGCATAACCGAGCTTCAATACAAAATCGGGGGTAATCGGAAACTGACCCACTTCGCCGCGCACGCCGTCGGTGCCGAAATATTTCTTTGCCATATAAAAACACTCCGTTAAATGAAGCCGCTATTGTAAAGCAGCGCTGCCGCCGTATCCAGCGGTTTACAAGGTTTTGCGGTTTTCGGGCCTGTGTGCCAAGCATCCGTAACACAGGCCGTCTGAAACTTAATCGGCTATAATCGCATTTTCTTACAACCCACGGATCGCCCCATGTTTTCCGAAGCCGCCAAACACCTCACCACCGTGCGCGACATCCTGCGCTTTGCCGTCAGCCGTTTCAACGAAGCCGGGCTGCATTTCGGCCACGGCAGCGACAACGCCCACGACGAAGCCGCCTATCTGATACTGCACACCCTCAACCTGCCGTTAGACACGCTCGAACCCTATCTCGACGCCAAGCTGCTGAGCGCCGAAAAAGAAGAAGTGCTCGGGCTAATTGAGCGGCGCGTAACCGAGCGCATTCCCGTGGCCTACCTCACCCATCAGGCCTGGCAGGGCGAGTTTGATTTTTATGTCGACGAGCGCGTGATTGTGCCGCGTTCGTTTGTGTACGAGCTTTTGGGCGAGCCGCTGCTGCCGTGGATAGAACACGAAGAGCTGGTGCACCGCGCGCTGGATTTATGCACCGGCAGCGGCTGTCTGGCCGTTCAGATGGCGCACCACTACCCCGCCGCCGAAATCGACGCAGTCGATTTAAGCCTTGATGCCTTGGAAGTGGCCGCCGTCAACATCGAAAGCTACGGCCTCGAAGAGCGTATCAACCTGATCCACACCGATTTGTTTGAAGGGCTGGAAGGCACATACGATTTAATCGTTTCTAACCCGCCCTACGTTGATGCCGAATCGGTTGCCGAACTGCCCGAAGAATACCTGCACGAGCCGGAGCTGGCTCTGGGCAGCGGTTCAGACGGCCTCGACGCCACCCGCGAAATCATCTTGCAGGCCGCCAAGTTCCTCAACCCCAAAGGCGTGCTGCTGGTTGAAATCGGCCACAACCGCGACGTGCTGGAAGCCGCCTATCCCGAACTGCCGTTCACCTGGCTGGAAACCAGCGGCGGCGACGGCTTCGTGTTCCTGCTCACGCGCGAACAGCTTTTGGGTGAGGAATAAAAAAACATAACCAGTTGAAACTTTTATAAAACCCGTGAGGCCGTCTGAATATTTCAGACGGCCTCACAGTTTCACGGCTTGAGTATGGCCAAAATGTTTTAAAAACCAATGCGGGTTTGCGAAATGCGCCGTACTGCCCCTCTCCGCTTGACTTTAACCATACGTTAAGGTTTATAGTTAAGCCACATCCCCATCTTTCATTTAACGGAGAATAATTATGGAAACCATCACCCTCAACATCGGCGGCATGACCTGCGGCGGCTGCGTTAACAGCGTTACCAAAGTTTTGGAAAACCTAAACGGCGTGGAAAAGGCCGACGTGAGTTTGGAAAACGCCCATGCCGTGATTACTTACGATGCCGACAAAATCCAAACTGCCGCATTAATCGAAGCGGTGGAAGATGCGGGCTTCGATGCCTCGCTGTAATACAGGCCGTCTGAAACGCCCCCAACAGAAAGTAACCCCATGCAGCAGAAAGTCCGTTTCCAAATCGGCGGCATGACCTGCCAAGCCTGCGCCAGCCGCATCGAAAAAGTGTTGAACAAAAAAGATTTCGTTCAAGCGGCCTCGGTAAACTTCGCCAGCGAAGAAGCGCAGGTGGTGTTCGACGACAGCCGCACCGATGCCGCCGCGCTGGCGGAAATCATTGCCAAAGCGGGTTTTGAAGCGGTGGAAAAAACCGATGCCGCCGCCGA
>JBHALY010000196.1:0-3973 GCA_041827905.1 Neisseria dentiae | reverse complement strand
CTGAACATTTCCAGCCACAGGCTGCTTTCGCGCCAGGGTTTGGCGGTGAGCAGGAAGGCGGGTTCGTGGTTGATGCGGTGGGTTTGGGCGGGCATATTGGCGGTTTATCCTGCGGCAGGCCGTCTGAAACGGTTTCAGACGACCTTGGGCGCTTTACCTGCGCTTTTCCAGCCATACCCCGCTTTCGATGTGCGGGGTAAACGGAAACTGGTCGAACAGCGCCATGCGGCGTATGTTATGGGTTTGCGCCAACGTGTCGAGATTGGCGCGCAGGGTTTCGGGGTTGCACGAAATATAAATCACATGGTCGAACTGCTGCACCAGTTTCAGGGTTTCGCTGTCGATGCCGGCGCGCGGCGGGTCGATGAAAACGGTGGAAAAGCGGTAGTCGGCCAATACGATGCCTTGTTCTTGCAGGCGGCGGAATTCGCGCACGCCGGTGTAGGCTTCGGTGAATTCTTCGGCCGACAAACGGGCGATTTTCACATTGCTGCTGCCGTTCGCTTCTATATTCCACAACGCCGCCTGCACCGAGGTTTTCGACACTTCGGTGGCCAGCACTTTATCGAAACTGCGCGCGAGCGGCAGGGTAAAGTTGCCGTTGCCGCAATAAAGCTCCAGCATGTCGCCGCCGCCGATGTACTGCGCCACATCACACGCCCAGGCGAGCATTTTTTCGCAAACGGCGGCGTTGGGTTGGGTGAAGCTGCCTTCGTATTGGCGGTAAATGAACGGGTGGCCGTTCACATGCAGTTTTTCGGTAACGAAATCCTGCTTCAACACGATTTTCTGCCCTTTGCTGCGGCCGATCACGGCGATGCCCAGCTCGTTTTGCATCTCTTCGGCGGCGGCGCGCCAAGTGTCGTCGAGTTTTTTGTGGTAGATCATCGTTACCAGCATTTCGCCGCTCAAAGTGGCGAGAAATTCCACCTGGTACCAGCGGTTTTTCAGCACGCCCACGCGGTCGGCCGCAGCGAGCAGGAGCGGCATCAGGCGGTTGACGGCTTCGCAGGCAGGGGCAAAGCTGTCGCAGCGCTGCATGGTTGCGCCGCCGGCTTTGCGCCCCTGCTCGAACATGGCGTAAAACATGGTTTCGCCTTCGTGCCAAACCCTAAACTCGGCGCGCATACGGTAGTGTTGTTCGGGGGAGTCGAACACTTCCAAAGCGGGCACGGGCAGCGGCGCGAACAGTTGCCCGATGCGGCGGATTTTTCCGTTTAGCTGTTGCTGGTAGGCAGAATCGGTCATGGTTGGAACAATCATGGGAAAGAGGGCGATTATATAGCGTAAATACGGTTTTTTCGCTATGCGGGCAGGCAGGCCGTTTGAAACGGCCTGTTCGGGCAGATTGTTTTCAGACGGCCTTTTTTTGATTGGCGGCCGTCTGAAAAAACAATTGTTTGTTTACAGCCAGCCGTCGGGCGATACGGGCTGGTTGTCGAGCAGTTTCATAAATCCGACCACCACGCGGTAGATAAACCACACGCTTGCCGCGAGAATAACCGCGAAGCCGATGAAGATAAACAGCGTGAGCCAGCCGATGAACATACCCAGCAGGGTGTACCAAAAGGTTTTAATCAGATATTGCGCGTGGCTTTGATAAACCGTGTCCGCCATTTCGTCGCGTTTCACATAGGCCATAATCACGCCCACCAGCGCGGTGATGCCGTTGACCAGCGACAAGGCGTAAAGGGCGTAGATGATGATGGAGTAGGTACGCAGGCTGTCGTTCGGCGCGGGGCTGTTGTGTTCGATAACATCGTTGCTCATGGCAGTTTCCTTTCTCGGTTGGATTACGGGCGGGGGCAGGCTGGATACAGCAGGCCGGCACACCTATTATAAAGCAACTTATAAAGCAACCGGGCGCCGTTGTTGCCTATCGGCAGCGGCCGCCGTTTTGCCGCCCGGGCGGGGCAGGGGAAATCTTTACCTGTTTTGAACTGTTTTTTCATACGGCATAAAACAAAAGCCAAATCAACGGCATAAGAATAAAGGCGGCACGGTTTGCGCGCATAAGCCCTTTTTGCGGCACGGCGCGCAAAAGACACGGAACTTTTTATCTGTTATGGTTGCCCAATACCCGTCCGTGCCGCGAGGGCACATTTGAATAAAACGATTAACGGAGTAACTTTATGAAAGCAAACTTGAAAACCATCGTTCCCGCTCTGGCTATGGTAACCGCCCTGAGCGCCTGCGGTATGTTTGGCAAAGACAAGCCCAAAGCCCAACCCGCTCCCGCGCCTGCCGCGCAACAGCAGCAGGCGCCCCAGGCCCAAGGCCCGCAAACCGTTCAGGTTGATTCCATCGACGGCAAAAAAGAAGTGGCCTACAAATGCGGCGACAAAGGCCAAAACCCGCTGAACGTGATGTATGGTTTCAAAAACGGCGAAGTAGTGGTTGCCCAAGTTAAATACCAAGACAAAGTTTCTCCCGGCCTGTTCCGCGTGGTGGGCAATGACGACCAAAACATCTTTGCCGGCGGCGGCATCACTTGGTCGGCAAGCAAAGCCACTGCCGCCAATGTGGATAAAGTGGACGGCAATATGCTGACCCAAGCGGCTGTGGAAACCGTAAACGGCCAACAGCAGCAAGTGTCGCAAATCGTAACCCGCGGCTGCGTGCTCGACAAAGCGGCTACTGCCAAACTGAACAAAGCCGCCGCACCCGCCAAAGCGCCTGCGAAAAAAGCACCGGCTAAAAAATAAACGCCCGTGAAATAAACAAAGGCCGTCTGAAAATTTTCAGACGGCCTTTGTTTTATGCTTTTTTTATATTATATGACGTAAAGCGGATATTTTTATAGCGGCTTAAATTTAAGCCGCTATACCAACTATAAAAAGCTAATGAAGGATTTAAGCCTTTCAGACGGCCTTTATGCGCCCGGGCATTCGGCGCATTCGGTATGCACTTCGCCCAGCTTCAGTTTGCTGTTCACATCGCGCAGGGCGGTGCGCAGGCCTTCCTCAATAACGGGGTGGTAGAAGGGCATGTCGAGCATTTGCGGCACGGTCATCTTTTGCTGGTGTGCCCAAGCCAAGAGGTGTGCCAAGTGCTCGGCGGCGGGGCCGACGACTTCGGCGCCGATAAACAGGCCGGTGCCTTGTTCGGCATACACGCGCATATGGCCTTTGTTAACCAGCATCACGCGGCTGCGGCCCTGGTTGTGGAACGACACTTCGCCGATCACCACGCACTCGGGGTTTTTATAGCGCTCGAGCACGCGCGCATAACGCAGGCCCACGATGGCGATTTGCGGGTTGGTGAACACCACGCCCAGCGGGCTGCGGCGCAGGCCGTTGGCGATGTTGGGGTAGAGGCCGGCGTTGTCGCCCGCAATTTTGCCCTGGTCGCTGGCTTCGTGCAGCAGCGGCAGCTGGTTGGAGGCGTCGCCCGCGATAAAGATATGCGGAATGCTGGTTTGCATGGTCAGCGGGTGGGCTTTGGGCACGCCGCGTTCGTCCAATTCGATGTTCAGGTTTTCCAGCCCGATTTTATCGACGTTGGGGCGGCGGCCGATGGCGGCCAGCAGGTAGTCGGCGGTGTACACGCCGCGCTCGCCGCCGCACACCCAGTGCACTTCCACTTTGCCTTCCTGATTGAGTTTGACTTCGGTTTTTGCCGGGTCAACGTCTAAATGCAGCGGCAGCTCTTCGCTAAAAATGGCTTTGGCTTCGGCCAGCACCACGGGATCGGTAATGCCGCCCAAGGCGCCGCCCACACCGAAGATTTCGGTTTTCACGCCCAAGCGGTGCAGCGCCTGGCCGAGTTCCAAACCGATCACGCCGGGGCCGAACACGGCCACGCTTTCGGGCAGGGTGTCCCAAGAGAACACGTCGTCGTTGATAATCAGTTTGTCGCCCAGCGCTTCCCATTGCGGCTGGATAACGGGGCGCGAACCGGTGGCAATCACGATGCGGTCGGCTTTGATTTGGGTGTGGTCGTCGATTTGGACGGTGTGTTCGTCGATAAATCT
>JBHALY010000195.1:0-7620 GCA_041827905.1 Neisseria dentiae | reverse complement strand
GCTGTCCGCCGCCTTTATCGCGAACCGTTTTGTTTTCCGCGCCGCTACTATATTTTCAGACGGCCGGCAGCCCGTGAGGGCATCGAAAAATACTGGTTCGCTCAATCATTTACTGACCCTGTTTTCAGGGCAAAGAACAATGCCGGCAGCCTGCTTAGGGCGTGTAGTTAGAAGGCTTGTGAAGCGGTTTTTTGAGGGAAAATTCGCAGATGCAAGGCAAAAAGCACAGCAAGATTGAACATCTTGCGAGCATTTTTAACGCCGCAGATGCGGATTTTAACCAAAAATACCGCCGCAACGCTTTCTGACTACACGCCCTAACGCTGCCGCCAAAGTTTAAATCCGAGTTTGCGCTATAATGCCGCATTCTAACAGATTCCCGAAAGAAAAATCATGAACAGCATAGAACAGCGCTTGGAATATCTCGAAGAAGCCTGCGACGTTTTGCGTATGCAAAATCATGTGCTGGCCACCGCTTTTAAAGGCATGGTGCGCGCCCTGCCCGCCGACATCGCGCAAGACGTTATCGAGTCGGTGCAGCTTGCCTTTGAAGATGCCTTGGCCGAACTTAATTATGAAGACAGCCCGCACACGGATTTGTTTCACGACGTTACTTATGCCTTCTTCCGCGAAAAAGAGCGTTAATAATCCGCAACCGTATGATTTTCATACACAAACAACAACACGACTCCAGCCGTGTTAAAGATGTGTATTTTTGTTAGCTTATGCTAAAATAACCGCTTTAATTTTGCCAGGAACACTCAAATGAACATGAAAAAATGGATTGCCGCCGCCATCGCCTGCTCCGCACTGGCCTTAGGTGCCTGCGGCGGCCAAAGCGGTGGCTCCGCCTCAACAGGTGCCGGTGCCGACAAAGTGTACCGCGTTGCCACCAATGCCGAATTTGCTCCGTTTGAATCGATGAACGCCAGCAATCAAATCGAAGGCTTCGACATCGACCTGCTCAATGCCATGTCTAAAGCCGGCAACTTCAAGGTGGAATACAAACACCAGCCGTGGGACAGCATTTTCCCCGCGTTAACCAACGGCGACGTCGATATCCTGCTCTCGGCCATCACCATTACCGACGAGCGCAAACAAACCATGGACTTCACCAACCCCTACTTTGAAATCACACAAGTGATTCTGGTGCAGAAGGGTAAAAACATCAATTCGGTCGAAGACCTGAAAAAAGCACAGAAAGTGGGCGTGGTAACCGGCCAAACCGGCGACTTTGCCGCTTCTAAAATCTTGGGCAGCAACAGCCCCAAAATCGCCCGTTTCGAAAGCCTGCCGCTGGTGATTAAAGAGCTGGAAAACGGCGGCCTCGACGCGGTGATTTCCGACAGCGCCGTTGTGGGCAATTATGTGAAAAACAACGGCGACAAAGGCTTCAGCATGGTTGCCGTGCCTGATTTCGAAGTGGAAAACTACGGCATGGCGGTGCGCAAAGGCGACACGGCCACGCTGAATATGCTGAACGACGCATTGGTCAAAGTTCGCGAAAACGGCGAATATGAAAAAATCCAAAGCAAATATTTCGCCAAATAAGGCTGTTCGCTCCGAACAAAACAAAAGCCCCTTGTTGTAAGGGGCTTTTGTTTTGGCCAGAACAAGCAACTGTGAGCTTGGTAAAACCCGCTCGGGCGATGCTTTTGCCAAAATATCTTAAGGCCGTCTGAAACGTTTCAGACGGCCTGCTATTGTTTCCTGCTATTGTTTAAAGATTCAAACGATAGTTCCGGTTAATCACGCCGGGTCGAAAGCGGCGCGGAAGATGCCGATAATCTGCTCTTTGTTGGCTTGAATCGGGTTGGTGAAACCGCAAACGTCTTTCAGCGAGTTTTCAGCCAATACGTCGAAATCTTCTTCTTTCACGCCCAATTCTTTCAGTGATTTCGGAATGCCTACGATGCGTGCCAGTTTGGTGATGGCATCAATAACGTCCAGCCCGGCCAAATCGGGGTTGTTTTTGCCCAAAATCGCGCCGATTTCATCCAAGCGCGCTTTGGCGGCCTGTTGGTTGAAGCGTTCTACGTGGGGCAGCAGCAAGGCGTTGCAGACGCCGTGCGGCAGGTCGTAGAAACCGCCCAATTGGTGCGCCATGGCGTGCACATAACCGAGCGATGCGTTGTTGAACGCCATGCCCGCCATAAATTGCGCATAAGCCATTTGCTCGCGCGCCTCTTTGTTTTTCGGGTCGCTCACGGCTGTGGGCAGGTAGCGGGCGATCAGCTCGATGGCTTTCACGGCCACTGCATCGGTAATCGGCGAAGCGGCGGTGGAAACATAGGCTTCTACGGCGTGGGTAAGCGCGTCCATACCGGTGGCGGCGGTGAGGGGGGCAGGCATACCTTCCATCAGGGCGGGTTCGTTCACCGACAACAGCGGGGTAACGTGTTTATCGACGATGGCCATTTTCACATGGCGGGTTTCGTCGGTGATGATGGTGAAACGGGTCATTTCCGAAGCCGTACCGGCGGTGGTGTTGATGGCCACCAGCGGGATTTGCGGTTTTTTGGATTTATCCAAACCTTCGTAGTCTTCGATTTTGCCGCCGTTGGCCGCCACGATGGCGATGGCTTTGGCCGCATCGTGGGAAGAACCGCCGCCCAAAGAAATCACGCAGTCGGCGCTGCTTTCTTTCAGTTTGGCCAAACCGGCATTCACGTTGCTTACGGTGGGGTTGGGCTGCACTTGGTCGAATACGGCATAATCAATGCCTTTTTCTTTCAACAAGCCGCCGATTTGGTCGGCCACGCCCATTTTACTCAAACCGCCGTCGGTTACGATTAAGGCTTTTTTTAGGCCGAGCGCGGCAATCGCGTCCATCGCCTGAGCCAGCGCACCGGCACCGATAATATTTTGAACGGGCATGAAGAATTGTGTTGCCATGGTAGTGCTCCTTATGTAGTTTGCAGATAATGAATCCGCCGATGTTTTATTTTTCTTAAACTGCCTGTACACCGACGCTGCCAAAATTGCCACAAGGCGACGGCGGCTGCAAGCTGCAAATCCGCCGGTATTGATTATTTTAGTGCAACTTTACTAATGTTAAATGTTTAAAACAATTTTTCACTTTATTTAAAAAGGCCGTCTGAAAATTTGGCCAGTGCAAAACCGCACGGCTGTTATTTTCAGACGGCCTCAATGGTAGTTGGACCCGCGCCTTATCCGCGCATGGTTTCTTCGATGGCCGCCACACTTTTCGGCGCGGCGGCTGTGTAGTTTTCGCAGCCGCTTTCCGTAACCAGCACGTTATCTTCGATGCGGATACCGATATTGTGGAAACAGGCGGGGATATCGGCTGCGGCGGCGATATAAATGCCCGGCTCTACGGTGGTGCACATGCCTTCTCGCAGCAGCACCGGCCGGCCGCCGGCATCGTGCACGTCCAAGCCCACCCAATGCCCCAAACCGTGCATATAGTAGCGTTTGAATGCGCCCGATTCGATATTGCCCTCCACCGTGCCCGCCAGCAGCTTGAAGTCGACCATGCCGCGCACGAGAATATTAAGGGCGGTTTGCTGGATATCCGCCCAAACGGCTCCGGGTTTCACCGCAGCAATGGCGGCTTCGTTGGCCGCCAGCACCACTTCGTAAAGGTCTTTCTGCGCGCCGCCGAACCTGCCGTTTACGGGAAAGGTGCGGGTAATATCGCCCGCATAACCCTCGTATTCCGCACCGGCGTCAACCAGCAGCAAATCACCGTTTTGCAGTATGTCTTTGTTGGCGGTGTAGTGCAGGCAGCAGGCATTTTTACCGCCTGCCACGATGCTGGCATAAGCGGGAAAACGCGCGCCGCGGCGCATGAATTCGTGCAGCAGTTCGGCCTCGATATGCAGCTCACTGATGCCGGGCCGGGTTTTCTGCATCGCGCGGATATGTGCGGCCGCGCTGATTTTGCCCGCCGTTTTCAGCAGATCGATTTCGTGCCGGTCTTTAATCAGGCGCATTCCGTCCAAACACGCCGCCAGATTTTCAACCGCCGCACCGTTTTTTATTTTCTGCCAATGCAAAGCCAGCACCGGCTCCGCCCCTCCGCCCTGCTCCGGCAACACAAACAGGCGTTGTGCCTTTTGCAGAATCTGCGGCATCTTCGCCTGCCATTGCGTAACACTATATGCCGCATCCATGCCGAATGCTTCGCACGCGGCATCCGCGCCGTAGTGGAAACCTTCCCATATTTCGCTCAAATCATCTTTATCACGGCAGAACAACACGGCGGTTTGCGTCGATCCGTCGAGCACCAACACAGATTCCGGCTCGGGGAAGCCGGTGAGGTAATGGAAATAGCTGTTTTGGCGGTAGGGAAAAAACGTATCGTTGCTGCGGCGCTGCTCGGGTGCGGCAAACAACACCGCCACGCTACCGCTGCCGATTTGCCCAAGCAAACGGCGGCGGCGTTCGGCAAACGGAGTCATGTTTGGCTTTCTCTCAAAATAAAACATCGGTTAATTTTACGGCCTGATTTTTTTCAGACGGCCTTAGGGTCTGCAAAACAGCCTTATCGGTGTCAAGCGGTTTTTTTAACCGCACGTTTGGCTACAGAAACCTTATACGCCAGCCACAGCGCCGTGCCCGCGCCGAGAATGTCGGCCAAACCGTCGGCAATGCTGCCTTCACGCGTGCGGGTAAATAAAGCCTGCGCGGTTTCGCTGCCCGCAGCGGCCAGCACGGCCAACACAAACAGCAGCCGGTAAGGCACGGCAAGGCGGTCTTGCATAAAGGCTTTGGCCAACAGCCAAAACTGGGCGAAAAACAACGCGAAATGCGCCACTTTGTCGAAATGGGCAAACGGCGGTGCGCCGCCGTCGGACTCTTTAAACAGCAACGAATACACCGCGGCGATAAACCACATCACGGCAAACAGCACGAAACGGTTATTGGGCATCCGCATCAAAGCGCCTCCTCTTCCAACCAGATTCGGCAGGTTTGCGCCAAACGCTCAAATTTGCCGCCGCGCGCTTGCAGAATATCGCGCCATAGCGCCACATCGTCGCACGAAGGCGCTTCGTCCAAACTGCATTCGTAAAGCAGAAAATCCAGTGTTTCGGCCACCACGGCGGCGGATTCGGTGCGGATTAAATCTAAAACTGCCTGCATAAGCAACCACTTAACGGATATAGATAAATATAGAATTATAACGCATAAGCCCGTATCTGCCAGGCATACAAAGCCTTTCAGACGGCCTCTGCGGCACCGCCTGAGACCTTTGCAAAAATATCTTGAGGCCGTCTGAAACGCTTAACACCGTCATTCCCGCGTAGGCGGGAATCCAGAGGTAAACATTAAAGTATTGATTAAACAAACACTTGCACTCCAAGCACCTGGATTCCCGCCTATGCGGGTAGCGCAGCGGACTTGCGAAGCTAATGACGGGAATCAGGTTTTTAGGTGGTGTTGAATTTTGCAAAGGTCTCCGCCTGAATTTGCTCGCAATACAACAAAAACGAACAAAACCGAACCGGCGAATAACGGGCAAAAAAATGCACACATTCACAAGAATGTGTGCCAAGTCTACAAAGGAGAAATAGAGGAGAAACTATCAACTGACTACTGAAATCAGTCAACGGGGCGAATTATGCCGAAACGCCGCAACCGAGTCAATTATTCCGCTTATTTTATTTTGCAATCCGGGCATTTTATTTTTACTATGTATCCGCATGCACACACTGCCGGCGCATTTGGAAAACCTTGCCCGTTTTGCCGCCCGATACGAACTCTTCCGAAACCGCTTCCGGCATTTGGTTTCGCAAGCGAATCTTACAGACAAAAAAATGCGCATATCCGGTTAAGGTATGCGCCAAGTCTACAAAGGAGAAATAGAGGAGAAAACATCAAGCTGCGCATTGCAACCTGATGTGCGTATTATGCTGATTTGCAGCAAGGCAGTCAAATATTTTTTCGGATTCTGTTCGTTTGATGTTGCAAAGGCAACACAAAGCTTGAATTTTCTGCCTGCAATGTTCGGTTTGTTTTCGGTTGGATGCCATCCGTTTTTTCAGACGGCCTGCCCGCCGTCTTCAAACACGCCCAATGCCTGCCAGACTTTTACCGCATCGGCGGTGGCTTTTACATCGTGCACGCGCAGAATCTGCGCGCCGCGCGCCGCAGCCGCCAACGCCGCCGCCACGCTGCCGTGTATGCGTGCCGCAGCGTCGGCTTCGCCCGTCAGCTCGCCTATCATGCGCTTGCGCGACACGCCGATCAGCAGTGGCAGGCCGGTTTGCTGCATCAGGCTGCGCAAATGCCGCATCAGCGCTGTGTTGTGTTGCAGGTTTTTGCCGAAACCGAAACCCGGGTCGAGGGTAATCCGCCGGCGCGCGATGCCCGCTGCGGTGCAAACTGCTGCGCGCCCGTTGAGATAGCGGGCAACTTCAGCCACAACATCTTGATATTGCGGGTTGTTTTGCATGGTAGCGGGCAGTCCCTGCATGTGCATCAGGCAGATGCCCGTGGCAGGCTGCTGCGCCAGCAATTCTACTGCGCCGTCGTCGCTCAGGGCGGATACATCGTTGATGATGTCCGCCCCGCCCTGCTCCAGCGCACGCTTCATTACTGCCGTGCGGCGGGTATCCAAACTCACGGGCACATTCCACGAGGCCAGCTCTTTGAGCACCGGCGCCACGCGCGCCCATTCGGTTTCGGGCGGCACATAATCCGCCCCGGGGCGGGTGGATTCGCCGCCGATATCGAGAATATCGGCACCTTCCTGCAACAGCCGCTCCGCATGGTTTAATGCGGTGCGGGCGTTTTGCGAATAGGCGCCGCCGTCGGAAAACGAATCGGGCGTCAGGTTGACGATGCCCATGATTTTCGGCTGCGACAAATCAATGTTGAAGCGGCCGCTCTGCCAGTGTGTGTTCATCGGTGGTTGTCTCGGTGAAAGCGGCATCCTGCCGCACGAAATGTTTTCAGACGGCCTAGGGAGTGTAGTCAGAAGGCTTGTGAAGCGGTTTTTTGAGGAAAAATCCGCAGATGCAAGGCAAAAAGCACAGCAAGATTGGACATCTTGCGAGCATTTTAGCTTCGCAAGTCCGCTACGCTACCTAACGCCGCAGGTGCGGATTTTAACCAAAAATACCGCCGCAACGCTTTCTGACTACACTCCCTTGTATGTTGAAACCGATGTACCATAGCAACCAAACAGGTTATCTGCCTCTGTACACGCCCTGGGATTTTTTAACATCCGTGTCTTAGCCAAACGAGCAGATAACCAACCATCACCACAACCGAACAGTTGCACGACAACACAACCGAATGCAAGGAAGGTTTATGATGAGTATTCAAAACTATGGCGGCATTGATATAGCCAAAAAACACTTCGTTATCGGCATTACCGGTATGGCCAAAACCAAAACGGAAACCAACAATCCCAAAGGTTTCCAACATACCGTCGAGTATTTGCAAAAGCACCATGTCAGCCTGGTGGTGCTGGAAAGTACCGGCGGATTGGAAATCCCGCTGGCCAAAGCATTGCATCATGCCGGATTGCGGGTGGTCATTGTCAATCCCCGTCAAACCCATGCATACGCCCAATCATTTTCATTGGGAAAAACCGATAGCAAAGATGCCAAAATGCTGGCGGATTATGCGCAGGCAATCGAATTGAAAGGG
>JBHALY010000194.1:0-3948 GCA_041827905.1 Neisseria dentiae | reverse complement strand
TATTGCCGCCGAGGCCGGCATGAGCGTAGCCGAACTCAAACGCTTGAATAACACCAACAGCGATTCGCTCAATTCGGGCCGTAATCTTTTGGTGGCCAAAAACAGCCTTAAAGGCGGCGGCAACGACTTCAATTATGTGCGCACCGAAACCGAAGGCAGCCCGCTGCCGAACAGCTACAGCACCAACGTGGCCTCGCTGAAGCAAATTAACGGCTCGGATATCAAGGTGGCCGAATCCAGCTCGGCTCCGATTGCCATTTTGGCAAGCCAAACAAAACCTGCTGTAGAAAAACGCAATGCCTCGTCCGCACCGATTTCTATTGCCGCCTCACTGGTTGCGCCCAATCAGCTCCCGGAAAAAGCAGATACCGCAATTGCAAAAGCTGATTCCGTTAAAATAGAAAAGGTTGAGCTTGCCACCGTTCAATCGCCTGAAACCGCTACAGTAGCTATTGCGGAACCGCTTCCTTTACCCACACAAACCTCCGCAACGCCCGCACCCGAGCAACCGGCACCTTCCGATGAACCTGCGGATGTTGCAGTAAACGGTACCACCCTGCCCAACCGCGCACCTCAGGCCGCCCAATCTGAAGATCCTTTGCTGGCACTGGTTAATGATGCAGAACAACAGCGTTTGAATGCTGCAAACAGCATTAAAAACACACTCGCCCAACTGGAAGCCGACGAAACCGCTAACAAAGCCCGTGTTGACCGTATTGTTGTCAGCCGCGCCAAACAGCAGCAACGTACCGAAGCTCGATTGGCCCGCGCCAATGCAGCTGCGCAACAGGCCAATAACACCCACCGCGTAGAAACTGGTGACACCTTGTTTAATATCTCTCAGCGCTATAACTTAAGCGTAGCCGATTTGATTACTGTTAACAATATCAAAGGCAACAGTATCCGCAAAGGCCAAGTGTTGAAAGTAACCGCCGCCGCCACACAACGCAATGCCGTGCGTAACGTTTCGTATACCGTGCGCAAAGGCGATACGCTTAACACGATTGCCAGCCGCTTTAATGTTGATGTAAACGACATCCGCCGTTGGAACCGCAATACCCGCACGGTTACACCGGGCCAACGTCTGAAACTGATGGGCAGCTGATTATTGTTGATACAAACTCATACAATTAAAACAATACCCGATGGTTTTCCCATCGGGTATTGTTTTCAGACGGCCTGCCATATAAAACCCTGAATCCTTTGTAAAACTCATGCCGGCACGCAAAAACATCTATGCCATACTCCAACTTAATTCGAGCATCTCTTTGTTTCAAAGCGTAACAGATATTAGGGTGAAACCTGTTTTTAAGCAAACACTTGATGCAGGTGTGCCTGATAATCAGCAATAAATTTCGGTACATCTGGCGCTTTCATCACATCATTGCAGATGAAAGTAGGCAGCGGTTCGATGCCGAGAAATTCGTTAGCCTTATGGAAATGCAGATAAGCGCCGTCCACGCCAACGCCGCCAAAAAATTCAGCAGGTTCGTTGAAAGCTTCAATGGGTGCATTCCAAGTGAGCGACAACATATGTTTTTTACCTTGCAGCAAACCGCCTTTACCGTAGTTTTTGGTGGGATCGGTACGGTGGCGCCCGTCGCTGGCATACAGTTTGCCGTGCCCTGCGGTAAATACTTCATCAATATATTTTTTAACGATCCATGGCTCGCCCATCCACCAGCCGGGCATCTGCCAAACAACGGCATCCATCCACAAAAAGTTTTCGACTTCGGCCTCGATATCGTAACCTTGGTCGATAACGGTTTCGCGCACCTGATGCCCCATAGCAGCCAATGTTATACGGGCAGTTTCGTGCAGGGTGCGGTTCAGTTCTCCGTGGCTATGGGCAAATGCTTTGCCACCGTTTAACAATAAGATATTCATTTTTCAGTTCTCTTTCTGATTAAGGTAAGCCATTTGGCCGTCTGAACGGATATTTCTATCGGCTTGTTAAGTCGTTATTATGAAAACATTTTTCCGAGTTGGCTAATCGTGTTTGACAATAATCCGTATTACGCGAAACGATATTAAGCCCACATTCCGGCCGCTTGAAAACTCTTCATAAAAAAACACAGAGGCAGAAATCGACCCGCCTCTGTGTTTTTATATGCTTTTTATTGTTGTTCTGGATTCACTTTCTGCGCTCCTTGGGTTTGCTTGATGGTACTACTCAGATAACTTACCAATGCGCTGAAAGAAGCATTGCTTTGGCTTTCTGCCAATGCCAGCTTAGCGGGTTTTAATTGTTCCGTTATGTTTTCAGGTGTTTTAACGGCCTGCACCTCCACCAACACCGGTGCAGGCAGGTTCGACAGCAACACATAAGCCGGCTTACCGTTTTCGGGTTTGGCTTTAATCAGCTGTGCATAAGCCTCCGGCGGCATAGACTGGCGCGCCTGTTCGGCAGTTAACTGTGAAATCGGCGACCATTTCAAATCAGCCGCTTTGCCTTTTTGCACGTCTGCCAGCGCCTGTTTGGCTTTGGCTTCCGCCAGGCGGGTGGCTTCTTTGCGCAAGTAATCCGCTTTAACGAAATTTTTCGCTTCTTCAAACGGCTGTGTTTTTTGCTCGCGAACTTCTTTCGCACGCACCACCCACACCAAACCTTCATTAACGGTAACCGGCTCTGAGTTATGCTTTTTCTTCATCACATCATCGCTGAAAATGGCATTAATCAGATTATCGGGCATGCCGGCGGCTTTACCGTTTTCTTTGGTGAGCCAATCTGCGGGAGCTTGCAGCTTCAGGCCGGTTTTCTTGGCCACTTCCGCCAGGCTGCCGGGGTTGTTGAATGCCTCTTCGGCTAATTTTTCTTTGGCTTCGTTAAAGGCCGTTGCGGCTTTTTTCTGCTTCAACTCCGCTTCCAAACGGGCTTTTTCCTGCTCGAATGAAGGTTTGTCCTGAATATTCAGAATGGTGATGATATGGTAGCCGGCAGCCGTCTGAACCACCTCGCTGATCTCACCTTTTTTCAGCGAAAAGGCACGGTCTTCAAATTCTTTCAGCAAACCGCCGTCTTGAGGCAGGTAACCCAGATTACCGCCGTTGGCGGCAGAGGCCTCGTCTCGGGAATACTGTTTGGCCAGCGCGACGAATTTAGACGGATCGGCTTTAAGCTGGGCCAACACTTTTTCGGCTTCTGCTTTAGCGGCTGCCTTCACGTTTTCAGGAGCATCTTGAGGCACGGTAAACAGAATATGGGCGATTTCGCGCTTGGGCTTGGCTGATGCACTTTCCTGCTCGAAAGCTTTTTTCAACTCTTCTTCGCTCACGGTTTGCTGTTTGGCCACATCTTGGATATTCAAAGCCACATGTTCCACTTTAACCGCTTGCGGAATCACATAGTCTTTTTTATTGGCATCATAATATTTTTTCAGCACGGCATCGTCTGTTTTCACCTGCTGCACAAACGCTTCGGGGCTGAACGATACCGAACGCACGGTGCGCTCAGCCTGCGTGGCCATAATCAGCTGCTTGGCCTGTGCATCGCTGACCAAATTGCCGTTATTAACCAAGCTGATCAGATTGTTTACCGCAAATTCGTTGCGGATTTCTTCAATCAGCTGGTCTTCCGACATTTGGCGCTGGTTCAGATACTGATTGAAGATATTTTGACTGAATTTACCGTTTTGGTCGTGAAAACTGGGTTCGTCGACAATAATCTGCTTAAGCTGCTCCTGCGAAACGGAAATACCCATTTCACGCGCACCTTCGGTTAACAAAGCACGCTGCACCAAAGCATTGAACACCGCATCGCGCGATTCGTTGCCGCCGGCAGCCTGCATATTCTGCACGGCCGTGTTCAATTGGTTTTCGCTAACCTTTTGGTCACCTACTTTGACAATATAATCGGAACCCGGAGCGGCCACGGTGCTGACACCGAAACCGACGAAAGTCAGTGCAATCAAGCCCAATAAAATTTTGGCGGGCGTTTTGTATTTTTCT
>JBHALY010000193.1:0-5603 GCA_041827905.1 Neisseria dentiae | reverse complement strand
GTTTCTAGTGCCGTTACGTTTAATGCTTCGGGAGGTGCAAAAAGGGCATTTTTTGTGTTCAAAACCTTTGAATCCTTGAAATCCTTTCAGGATAAGGCTTTCAAGGATTTTTAGCACCCATTTTGTCCCTTACGCCTAATTAAATCCAAAACACTCTGAGAGCTTTGCAAAACTACCGTCAGGCCGTCTGAAAATTTAACGCGGATGTACGGCTTCCGGCAACACCCACCCGTCATTGCCGGGCTTGACCCGGCAATCCAGTGCTTGATGTTTCTGAAATATCCGCCTTTTCCCTGAATGGCAAATACTGGATTATCGGGTCAAGCCCGATAATGACGGGATTTAAGCATTTCAGACGGCCTCAATGAGTTTTGCAAAGACCTCACTCTGCCAAGCGCGATAATGGCGTTGATTTGGAAACAATCGGCACTGCGGTAAAAAAACACTTGAGGCCGTCTGAAAACTTTCAGACGGCCTCTCAGCATTCTGCACAGGTCTCTAACTTGCCGTTCAATCTTTGCGCACAAACACCAAATCCCAAACGCCGTGCCCCAACCGCTTGCCGCGCGCCTCGAACTTGGTTTCGGGGCGGTAGTCGGGCGTGGGCGCGTAATCGGCGGCGGTGTTTTGCAGGCTGTCGAAACCGCTTAACACTTCGAGCATCTGCGCGGCGTATTCCTCCCAGTCGGTCGCCAGATGGATATAGCCGCCGGCTTTCAGTTTGGGCAGCAGCTTGGCCACAAACGGGGTTTGGATCAGGCGGCGTTTGTTGTGGCGTTTTTTGTGCCACGGGTCGGGAAAGAAAATATGGATGCCGTTAAGCGAGCCGTCGGCGAGCATGTTTTCCACCACTTCCACCGCATCGTGGCGCATCACGCGGATATTGGCCACGTTTTCTTCTTCGATCAGCTTCAAAATATTGCCGACGCCCGGGCCGTGCACGTCGATGGCGAGAAAATCGGTTTGCGGCAGCCGTTTGGCGATTTCCACGGTGGCCGTGCCCATGCCGAAGCCGATTTCCAGCACTTTCGGGTTGTCGCGGCCGAATGCGGCGTTCAAATCGACAGGTTCGGTTTGATAGTCGAGGCCGAACTGCGGCCACAAGGTGTCGATGGCGCGCTGCTGTGCGGCGGTCATATGGCCTTGGCGCAGCACGAAGCTGCGGATGCTGCGTTTGTGTTCTGCCGTTTCGGCGTCGCGGGGCGGTTGCTGGTTGGTCATGGCGGATTGCGGAAAATTGGAAAACCGCGATTTTACAAAAATATCAGGCCGTCTGAAAACTTTTTCAGACGGCCTGTCGCTTTTGTTACGGCAAAATCAAACTGTGCTTACGCCGCCCAAAAATCGCGCGGGGCGTCGAGCACGGGCTTGACGATGCCGGTACGCACGGCAAAGTCGCCGAAGCCTTCGTTTTCTTCGCGGTTGGCCGCCCAATCGGCCAGCCAGCCGTCGATGATGGCGAGGATTTCGTCTTCGGTGATGTTTTCTTTAAACAGGCGCGGAATGCGGGTGCCTTCGCGGTTGCCGCCTGTGTAAAGGTTGTAGCGGCCCACCGCTTTGCCCACCAGGCCGATTTCGGCCAGCATGGCGCGGCCGCAGCCGTTGGGGCAGCCGGTGATGCGCAGCACGATATGCTCTTGGCTCAAGCCGTGTTTGGCAAACAGCGCGTCGATTTTGTCGGTAAACTGCGGCAGGAAGCGTTCGGCTTCGGCCATCGCCAAGGGGCAGGTCGGCAGCGACACGCAGGCCATGCTGTTTTCGCGCTGCGGGGTAACGGCATCGCTGATTAAGCCGTGTTCGCGGGCGATTTGCTCGATTTGGGCTTTGTCTGCTTCGTCTATGCCCGCCACAATCAGGTTTTGGTTGGCGGTGAGGCGGAAGTCGCCTTTGTGCACTTTGGCGATTTCGCGCATACCGGTTTTCAGCGGCCGGCCGGGGTAATCGAGCAGGCGGCCGTTTTCGATAAACAGCGTGAGGTGCCACTTTTTGTCTTCGCCCTGTACCCAACCGATGCGGTCGCCGCGCGAGGTGAAGGCGTAGGGGCGGATAGGCTCGAATTTCGCGCCCATGCGGTTTTCCACTTCTTCGATAAACACGTCTTTGCCCACGCGCTCGATGGTGTAGCGGGTTTTGGCGTTTTTGCGGTCGCTGCGGTTGCCCCAGTCGCGCTGAACGGAAACCACGGCGGCGGCGGCGTCCAGCGTTTTTTCAAGCGGCACGAAGCCGAATTCGACGGCGGTGTTGGGATAGGTTTTGGTGTTGCCGTGCTCCATCGACAAACCACCGCCCACCAACACGTTAAAGCCGACGAGTTTGCCGTTTTCGCCGATGGCCACAAAGTTCAAATCGTTGGCATGCAAATCCACATCGTTGTGCGGCGGAATCACCACCGTGGTTTTGAATTTGCGCGGCAGGTAGTTTTTGCCGAGCACCGGCTCGGTGGCGTCGCCGCTTTTCACGGCATCAGAGAGCGGCGCGGCTTCGGCGAAGTTTTCGGTGGAATGCAGTTTTTCGCCGTCGAGCCAGATTTCGGCGTAGGCGCGGGTTTTCGGCAGCAGGTGTTCGCTGATTTTTTTCGCCCATTCGTAGGCTTCTTCATGCAGGCTGCTTTCCACAGGATTGCTGGTGCACAACACGTTGCGGTTCACGTCGCCGGCGGTGGCGATGGAGTCGAGGCCCAGCTCGTTGAGCCATTGGTGCATGGGTTTGATGTCGTCTTTCAACACGCCGTGAAACTGGAAGGTTTGGCGGTTGGTGAGCCTGATGGAGCCGTACATGGTGCGCTCGCCGGCGAATTGGTCGATGCCCAGCCATTGTTTGGGCTGGATGATGCCGCCGGGCAGGCGGCAGCGCAGCATTACGTTTTTCAGCGGCTCCAGTTTCTGCTCGACGCGCTCGGCGCGGATGTCGCGGTCGTCTTGTTCATACATGCCGTGAAAGCGGATTAATTGGAAGTTGTCGCCGTTGAATCCGCCGGTAAGGCCGTCTGAAAGGTCGCTTTTGATGGTGCCTTCGAGATAATGGCTTTGGTCTTTTAAGCGCTCGTTGTCGGCTAGGGGCGCATCGGGCAGTTTGGCGCGCGGGTCGTTGGTGCTCATAAGTGTTCCTTGTTGTTTTTTCAGACGGCCTCGGCCGCAATTTGACGGCATTACTTTATCGGCGCCGTCTGAAAAAAGGAAAGAATGGTTGGTTTTAATATAAGTGTTTTTCGTTATATATAGCGGACTAACTTACCCCGCTATGCGGTTGCGGCCTTGATTTTTTACCGTTTAAACCTTATAACCCCATCATCTCCAA
This sequence comes from Neisseria dentiae, assembly GCA_041827905.1. Lineage (GTDB taxonomy): Bacteria > Pseudomonadota > Gammaproteobacteria > Burkholderiales > Neisseriaceae > Neisseria > Neisseria dentiae_B. The sequence goes on along the minus strand of JBHALY010000193.1, from coordinate 2,306 downwards.
ACCCTTTCGCGAAAGCCGCCCCCACACATGAGCCACACCGTTCACCTGCAATTCGAAAACATCGACAACGCCGTGCTGCAACGCCTCTGCGGCGCACTCGATGCCAACCTGAACACCCTTGCCCGCGCACTCGATATCCAGATCAGCCGCCGCTTTTCCGACTTCACCTTTTTGGGCGAACTCGCCCACGCCGGCCGCCGCGCGCTGCTCTCGCTGGCAGACACCGCCGAAAGCCGCGATTTGGAAGACAGCGATATCCAGCTTGCCGCCGTCGAAGCCAAAACCGCCGATGCCGGCCACCAAGAAAAACACCACGACCAACAATACTACCTGCGCACCAAGCGCGGCAGCATAGGCGGGCGCACGCCGCGCCAAAACGGCTACATCCGCGCCCTTCTCAATCACGACGTGGTGTTCGGCTTAGGCCCCGCCGGCACCGGTAAAACCTATCTGGCCGTGGCCGCCGCCGTCGATGCGATGGAAAAACACCAAATCGAGCGCATCGTTTTGGTGCGCCCGGCGGTGGAAGCCGGCGAAAAGCTCGGCTTTCTGCCCGGCGATTTAGCGCAGAAAGTCGACCCCTACCTGCGCCCGCTCTACGACGCGCTCTACGATCTGATGGGTTTCGACCGCGTAACCAAACTCTTGGAAAAAGGCCTAATCGAAATCGCCCCGCTGGCCTATATGCGCGGGCGCACACTCAACGGCGCCTATGTGATTCTCGACGAAGCGCAAAACACCACGCCCGAGCAGATGAAAATGTTTTTAACCCGCATCGGCTTCGGCGCCAAGGCCGTTATCACCGGCGACTTGAGCCAGATCGACCTGCCGCGCAACATCAAATCGGGCCTGAAAGATGCCAAAGAAAAACTTGCGGGCATCGAAGGCCTGTATTTCCACACCTTTACCAGCGAAGACGTGGTGCGCCACCCGCTGGTGCAGAAAATCGTGGAAGCCTACGATGCGGCAGACGAGCGGGAAGAAAAAGCCGCAAAAGCCGGATACTGATGCCGCGAACAACAACGCTTCCCTCCCGCGTTTTAATAGACCACACCCTTGTGTTTTCAGACGGCCTGACGCCGTCTGAAAAAATAAAGGCAAACCGACACGACACACCATGCAAAACCTACATTTCCCTCTGAATTTCACCTTTAAAATCCTCACCCCGTCCAACGATTTCTCGGTGCTGAACGCGCAAGGCGAAACGGTGGCCTACACCCGCCAGAAGATTTTCAAAATCAAAGAATCCATCGAAATCTTCCGCAACAGCAGCCGCAGCGAGCGGCTCTACACCATCAAAGCCGACCGCATCATCGACTTCAACGCCAACTACACCGTGCGCAACGCGCAAGACCAGGTTATCGGCCAAATCAAACGCTCGGGCATGAAATCGCTGTGGCAGACCAGCTTCACCATCATGGACGCCCAAGGCCAAACGCTTTACACCATGCGCGAAAAGAACCCGTGGGTGGCCGTGCTCGACGGCATCGTCGGCGAAATCCCGATTATCGGCATGCTCACCGGCTACTTCTTCAACCCCGGCTACGGCGTTACCGCGCCCGACGGACGCGAAGTGTTTTTGCTGCGCAAACAGCCATCGTTTTTCGAACGCAAATTCAGCTTGGAAAAAACCGGACAGGCAAGCGCGGAAGACGATGTTTTGGTGTTGAACGCTGCCATGATGCTGATGCTGCTGGAACGCGGCGACGGCTAAACTTAACAACCACAGCCTGAACAGGCCGTCTGAAAACTTTTCAGACGGCCTGTAATCTTTTCATGCCCGCACCGGTTGATATTTTTTAAAACATCATGCTCCGTCTTTTCTTAAAGTTCCTTTTCTTTCAAACCGTTATTTCCGTTTTCTGAACCGAATCAGCTTATCCCATTCTTTTCCCAACCAAGTATTGTCAACAATTTTCAAATAAATTGTTGACAATATTTTTTATGATTGTTTACAATTTAACAAAACAATACATTATAAATTTCAGCTGTATGAATTTTTTTGATTGTTTTTCAATGCATTAAAAACCGGATTATTTCCACAACATAAACACAGCGGGGTTAAACACCGCCGCATCCGAAACCCAACCGGAGAGATTTATGAAAACACTCCCCTGTTTTATTTTGTCTTCCCTCTGCTCGGCGCTGCTGCTGGGCGGCTGCGGCCCGCAAGCCAAAGACCAGCCCGCCGCCGCTTCGGGCACGGCGGTTGCGCAAAATGCGGGCGGCACGATTAAGGTCGGGGTGCTGCACTCGTTGAGCGGCACGATGGCGATTTCGGAATCGGTGCTGAAAGACACAGTGCT
>JBHALY010000192.1:0-6644 GCA_041827905.1 Neisseria dentiae | reverse complement strand
CGTTTACGATTTCGCCCTGCCCATGCTGGTGCTGCACACCCTGTTCAGCGGCAATGTCGACCGCCTCGTGCATTGGATGGAAATCTGCCCGCGCAAACAGTTCACCACCCTCGACACCCACGACGGCATCGGCGTGGTGGACGTGAAAGACCTGATGACCGACGAAGAATGCGAAGCCACCCGCGAAGCGCTTTATGCACAAGGCGCCAACGTGAAGAAAAAATATTCCAGCGCCGAATACAACAACCTCGACATCTATCAAATCAACTGCACCTACTATTCGGCTTTGGGCAACAACGACCAAGCTTATATTCTGGCGCGCGTGCTGCAATGCTTCGCCCCCGGCATCCCGCAAATCTATTATGTGGGCCTGCTCGCCGGCGAAAACGACATCGAACTTTTGGAAAAAACCAAAGAAGGCCGCAACATCAACCGCCACTACTATTCTTTGGCCGAAATCGACGAAACCGTGAAACGCCCCGTGGTGCAGCAGCTTTTCAACCTGCTGAAATTCCGCAACACTTCCAAAGCCTTCGACGGCGAGTTCTCCGTGAAAGCGCTGGGCGAAAAAGAGCTGGAAATCGTGTGGAACAATGCCGCCGCAGGCGTATCGGCCAAGCTGGTTGCCAACACCGGCGACAAAACCTTCACCATCACCGAAACCGTGAACGGCGAGAGCAAAGAAATCACGCTGTAAGCAACACGGCAAACGTAAGGTAAAGGCCGTCTGAAAGCATTTCAGACGGCCTGAGATCTTTGCAAAAAGCCGTTTTAATCCTGAATATATTGTATTTCGTCATACTCGGGCTTGACCCGAGTATCTCTTTTTCTTCTAAAACAAAAAGATGCTCGGGTCAAGCCCGAGCATGACGCAAGTGTTTTAAGGTGCTTAAAAGAATTTTGCAAAGGTCTCGGCCTTTTTATGTTTTCTGTGTTAGCTATATAACCAAATACGACAAGCATAAAACCAAGCATTCTTTCCTTTTTTCAGACGGCCTGTATAAAGTAGCGCCGTTAATATTCCCGCTAAGGAACCATCATGACCGCAACCCGCCTGTTTTCTTTCGCCGCCCTGTTCGGCACCGCTCTGGCCCTGTCGGCCTGTTCGCCGAAAGCCGAAGAAAAGCCCGCCGCATCCGCTTCCGCCGCTGAAAGCCAAAGCGCCGCCGGTAACGGCATTAAGCTTTTAAACGTGTCTTACGATGTGGCGCGCGATTTTTATAAAGAATACAACCCGCTGTTTATCAAAGAATATCAAGCCAAACACCCGGGCGCCGAAATCAGCGTGCAGCAGTCGCACGGCGGCTCGAGCAAACAGGCGCTGGCGGTGGCCAACGGTTTGCAGGCCGACGTGGTTACCATGAACCAAACTTCCGATATCGAGCTGTTGGAGAAAAAAGGGCTGGTGAAAGCCGACTGGCGCAGCCGCCTGCCCGATAACGCCGTGCCGTTCACCAGCACCACCGTATTCCTTGTGCGCAAAGGCAACCCCAAACAAGTGCGCGATTGGGCGGATTTGGCCAAAGACAACCTGCAAATCGTGATTGCCAACCCGAAAACCACCGGCAACGGCCGCTACGCCTTTCTCGGCGCGTTCGGTTACGCGCTCAAAGCCAATAACGGCGACGAAGCCAAAGCCAAAGAATTTACCGCCAAGCTGCTGAAAAATGCCCCCGTGTTTGAAAACGGCGGCCGTGCCGCAACCACCACATTCACCCAGCGCAATATCGGCGACGTGCTGATTACCTTTGAAAACGAAGCCAACCACGTGAGCCGAGTGCTGGCACCCAACCAGTTTGAAATCGTGTATCCGAGCTACACCATTCTGTCGGAAAGCCCCGTTGCCGTGGTGGACGGCGTGGCGGAGAAAAAAGGCACCGAAGCGGCGGCAGGCGAATATCTGAACTATTTATGGAGCGAACCGGCGCAGGAATTGGCCGCCAAACTCTACCTGCGCCCGCGCAATGCGGCGGTGCTCGAAAAGCATAAGGCCGATTTCCCCGCCATCGAAACCTTCAAACCCAACGATGTGTTCGGCTCGTGGGAAGAAATCATGAAGAAATACTTTGCCGACGGCGGAGTGGTAGATCAATTGTCAGCCAAGAAGTAATGGGCTTGCTGCCGAAATCTTTGAAAAAGCACTAGCGCAGTAGATTGATGTCAAACTAGTAATTTCTGTCGCAAAATGGTGATTTTGTATTGGAAAATATTAGATTTTGAATAATTACAATTTTAATTGTAAATAAAAATAGTATCTTGAAAAATATTTCATTTAAATATATCATACTTGCGGAATATTTCTATGTTGGAAATATTCCGTAATGTTTTGAAAAAATTTTACCTAAACCAATTTTGGAGAAAGAGTAATGGATGAAAAGAAAGAATTTCAGTTTAAATTAATGAAGCAAGGAATGATTTCAGGTGGTTTAAGCTCGTTGGAGCGTTTGATGTTAGAACGCGATTTCGATGAAGCACAGGAAAATTTGTTATATGATATTTTAGATAGATTTTCGCAAATGCCTGATTTTAGTTATGGGGAATTGGAACGAGAAATGGATGCAGCGTTCGGTTGGAGTTATCAAGGTGTAAAAGGGTTAATTATTAGTTTGCATGATGATGGTCGTTGGAGTGAGGTTGTATATCAATATTTGAAGTCTAATTATCAAGCTTTTAATGGTAGAGTTTCAATTGAGTATGAGAGGATTGTCAAAGAACTTAAAATCTTTGAGAAAGTATAGATTTGAGTTATTAAATTAAAAATTATCCAATGTAATTTGTAAAACAACAAGCCGTCTGAAACGTTTCAGACGGCTGTTGTTTTTTGCCGCACCTAATCGAAAAACGTGCCGGCTTTCACAAAGCGTTGGGCGTAATAAGGTTTGTCGAGCCGTTCGGTGCGCACGGTGCTGCCCGAGCGCGGGGCGTGGATGAATTCGCCGTTGCCGATATACAGCCCCACATGGGAGATGCCGCGGCCGGAGGTGTTGAAAAACACCAGGTCGCCGCTTTTGAGCTTACCCGGGCTGATTTTTTTGCTGGCTTCGGCCATTTGGCGCGAGGTGCGGGGGATGTTGACGTTGAGGGCGTTTTTGTAGAGGTATTGGATCATGCCGCTGCAATCGAAGCCGCTGTCGGTGGCGCCGCCCCAGCGGTAGGGGGTGCCGACCAAATCCATACTTTGCAGAATTAGCTCGCGGCCGCCTTCCTGCTGGCTGATGTGTTTGATGCGCACGGGCTGCACGCTTTTGGCGGCGTGGGTTTTGGGTTTGCTGCGCGGCGAAGAGGTGCTGCCGCAGGAGGCGAGGGCGAGTGAGGCGGCGGCGAATGCGGCGGCGCGCAGGATGGGGCGGATATCGGGCATAAAGGTTCCTTAGCCTGTGGTAACTTGATTTAGTGCCTGCCGGCGCGTTTGGGTTTGTGTGGAAATGTTTTTCTGTGCAATAAGTGATTAATTAAGCGGCAGGTCGTCTGAAAAGTTATAGCGGAAATATACGGTTTTCTGCAACCTACCGTCATTGCCGGGCTTGACCCGGCAATCCAGCGCCTGATGTTTCTGAAATATCCATTTTCGTCTGAACGGTAAATACTGGATTATCGGGTCAAGCCCGATAATGACGGAGAAGAAATATTTCAGACGGCCTGCTATTGCGTTGCGCCTGCCGCGATGTTGTCAGTGGCGCGGCAGCCCTTTTGCCAGGGCTTTGTCGGCGCGTTTGACGGCGAGTTGCTCTTTCCAGCCCATATAGCGTTGGCGGTAGCGCGCTTTCATGAAGTTGTCGAATTTGCGCTGCACGGTGAGGTTCCACACGCTGTGGGCTTTGACCGCCCAGCTTTCGTCCCATGCGCGCAGCGAAAGGGAAAACGAGCCGTCGAGGTATTTCATCCAGTGCCACCAGCCGGTGGGCATAAATAGGGTGTCGCCGTATTCTAGATGGCATTCTATGCCTTCCACGCCTTCGAGTGCGGGGAAGCGGGCGGTGTCGGGGGCTTCTACGCTGTAGTCTTCGAGCGCGTAGGTGGCGAACGGGATTTGATAGAGCCGCTCTTTCCATTTGTAGTCGAACAAAATAATGTGTTTGCGGCCGAAATGGGTGTGGAAGATATGCGCCATGTCGATATCGTAGTGCAGAAAGGTTTCGGAGCCTATGCCGCCGAAAAACATGGTGGGGTATTTGTCGAGAAAGCCGCCCATCAGGTCTTTGGGGAACACATAATCGTTGAGCAGCGAGGGTGCGTGTTTGATGGGGTCGAACAGGAAAATGCGCAGGTCGGTAGGTTCGCGTTTGATTAAGTCGATGTAGTCGCCGAACTTCATCTCGGCGCTGGCGGCGTTAATCGGCGCGGCGGGGTCGGCTTTGCTGCTGTCGTAGAGCGGCACGGTGATGTCGCCCACGGCTTCTTTCATGTAGTCGAGTGACCATTTTTCATAGGCCGGCCAGCTTTTGCTCATGTTTCTGATCACAAGCGGGCGGCGCGGTTTGAGGTATTTTTCGCGGAATTCTTCGCGGCTGATGTCGTCGACCACGTCGATCGGGGTGAGTTTGAAGCCCATGCTGTTGTTTTCGGTTGCTTGAAAATATCAAAACGGCGATTTTATTAAAATTTTGCGGCAGCGCAAACTGCCGGTACGGTAAAAAACCGTTGCTTTTGCCTGAAATCAATATGAAAGGTTGCGAGGCCGTCTGAAAAACGTTTGCCGTTCAGACGGCCTCGGTGTTTTGCGGTTTAGCCTTGCGGATGCAGGGCTTCGGTGATGCGGTTGCGCAGCCAGCGGGCGGCGGGGGCGAGTTCGCCGGAAAGCATGCCGGTTTCGCCGGTTTCGGAATCTTTCAACACATCTGCAGCGGCACCGTGCAGCCACACACCTCCGCAAACGGCTTGTTCGGGCGCAATGCCTTGCGCCAGCAGGCTGCCGATGATGCCGCTCAGCACATCGCCGCTGCCTGCCGCCGCCAGGCCGGGGTTGCCGCTGCGGTTGGTGTGGAGCAGGCTGCCGTCGGGAGCGCATACTAATGTGTGGCGGCCTTTGAGCACGGTGTAGGCGTTAAACAAGCGGCTGATGCGGGCGGCGGCGTGTTCGCGGTTTGCCTGCACATCGGCGGTGGAAGTGCCGAGCAGGCGGGCGGCTTCAGCGGGGTGGGGCGTGAGGATTACGTTGCCGCGTTTGCCTGCCTGTGCGGCTGCTTCGGGGTGGCGGGCCAGCAGGGTGAGGGCGTCGGCATCGAGCAGCAGCGGGTTGCCGTCGGCAAGCTGCAATTGGGCGTGCAGCACGGCGAGGGCGTTTGCACACACATCCAAACCGCAGCCGAGCACCCAAGCGCTGATGTCGCCGCGTTTTTGCAGTTCGGGCGCGGTCGAAAGCATGATTTCGGGGCGCTCGGGAATAACGGGCAGCGGCAGGGCGCTTTGGTTGAAACCCGCCCACACTTTGCCGCAGCCGTTATAAATGGCGGCCACGGCGGCCAGAATCACGGCACCGCTCATGCCCGCCGCGCCGCCGATAACCGCCAACGTGCCGTGCGTGCCTTTATGGCTCTCGGCCGTGCGCGGCACGAAAAGCTGCGGGAAGCGGGCAGCTGCTTCCAACTGGGCGGCAAAACGTTTACTTTGGTAAGGGCTTGAAAACATCATGATTCCTGTGCGTAAATCTATTAAAATTAAAACCGCAAAAAGTTTTCAGACGGCCGAATGTTTATGGAAAGGCCGTCTGAAAACGGCACAAACTACCATAAAACCATCATATAAGAACGAAAGTGGATTATGAAGCAAAAACTGAAAGTTTGGGATTGGCCCACGCGGCTTTTCCATTGGACGCTGGTGTTGGCCATTGCCTTTATGTGGTATAGCGCCGAAACGGGCGGCAACCTTTTGATATGGCATTTGCGCGTGGGGCTGCTGATATTGGGGCTGATTGTGTTCCGCATCTGCTGGGGCTTGTGGGGTAGCGACACGTCGCGCTTCGCCAACTTCGTGCGCGGGCCGGGGCAGATTGTGCGCTATCTCAAAGGCGAAATCAGCGAAAACGAACAGCCCGGCCACAACCCGCTGGGCGCACTGATGGTGCTGGCCCTGCTGGCGGCGGTGCTGTTTCAGGTAACGACGGGCTTGTTTGCCAACGATGAAAACACCTTCACCAACAGCGGTTATCTGAACGGCCTGGCAGGCGACGATCTGGGCGGCACGTTACGCACCGTGCACGTTACTTTTTTCAATGTGCTGCTGGCGTTAATCTGCATACACGTTGCCACGATTTTCATTTATAAATTTCTGAAAAAGCATGATCTGATTAAACCCATGATCACCGGCTATAAATTTATCGAAGGCAAACTGCCTGCCTTGGCATTTGCCGGCGGCGGCAAACTGGCGGCGGCTTTGGCCGTTGCAATTGCCGTTGTGGCGTGTGTGTTGTTTATCGGCTCGGCGGGCGGGTAAAGCCTGATTAAAAACCGGAGTGTTATAAAGGCCGTCTGAAAATTTTGAACTGCACCCCAAAAGTTGGACACCCCCTCCAACTTTAAAAGGTGCAGTTTTCTTATGTCCAAATATAACCTACACTTCAAATACCGAGCAGTACTCCATTACCACCAAGTGCACAGCCAACAGCGCACCGCAGAGCACTTCAACATCTCACGCACCCACCTGCG